>NZ_JAUBTB010000090.1:0-28428 GCF_036704965.1 Microcoleus sp. F10-B2
TTTGACAATTTTCGAGATCGACTATTAGCTTGCTTTTCTAATTAGTCTTTCTTATCACCGCAAACCCAGAAGACCCGCAAATTTTCCTTTCATTGAGCCTGATTGGATTTACTTAACAACAACGGAACTGGAAAAGTTGATACCGGGAGCGACCATTGCTCTCGGTATTCTTTGTTTGGGAAAGCCGAGCGAAATGCTACCTACAAATGCCGTGAATCCGCAGTGAATTTAGTAATGCTTACAAGGCCCGCTTCCAGTAAATGCAGGAGAGAGCTAGACGAGCAGAATACCCAATCGTGAGCCCAGGGGCATTGAAATCCCTCAATCCTCCGTTCCCCCCACTGCTGGGATGTCTGTGGCGATGGTTGAAACTGGGGGCGATCCCGGTCATGAAAGAGCGCGTCACACCTATGAAAAGGCGGGCTTCGAGCTATTCCCAGTTGCGAGATACTTCAAGAAGCTTTAAGTGCAGATGTTAAGTCTGAAGGTTTACTTGGTTCTAGAGAGGTGATCGCACTCGTTCCAATACTCCGCCTTGGCATGATTTGCGAAGGCTCTGCTTCCAGCAAGCGGCAGAGCCACATAGGAGCGGTAGGTTGCGACATAGGTTAATCTTGGAGAAGACCGATATCGGGGGTGGTATCCAGCAAAAGTGACGGATAGCACCCAAGAACCCGGACTTAACCTGCTTTCGTTTCTGTTTAATCCTTTAAAACTAGGGCGTTATCTAGCATATCTGACGGATAATCCTGGAAAGTAAAGGTATTATCCAGCACATCTGTTGAATACTGAAGTTTCTACTGTCCCGGCTTAAACGGGTAGCCACGATGCTAATTAGGCAAACAAAAACAGCCCTAAGTTCCCTAGGTTATGAACTAGATTGCCGTGAGGAGGCTTTTGGTTATCTAAGGGATTCCTCCGATGTACTCGGAGGGCCAGAGCAATTGCGACGGAGGATGCAACAAGACGGTTACTTATACTTAAAAGCCTTTCTTAACTCTCAAGAGGTTTGGCAAGCTCGTCAGGAAATTGCAACTTGTTTAGCTGCTGAGGGAAGCTTGGAACTCTCAAGCCCTGTTCTAGATTGCATCGCTAAACCTGGATTAAACATACATTTCCGTCCCGATTTAGCAACCAGGAGTTCAACACTGAAAACACTGCTTTATTCGGGACGGATGATGGAATTTTTTGGAACTTTTTTAGGCGGTCAAGTCCGGCATTACGATTACACCTGGCTTAGAGCCGTCGCCCCAGGAAAAGGAACTTACGCTCATTGTGACATTGTGTATATGGGACGGGGAACTGACAAGCTTTACACGGCTTGGACTCCATTAGGCGATATTCCTTGGGAATTAGGCGGGTTAATGATTTTGGAAAATTCTCATCATCTAGAGACTATTAAAAATAGCTATGGATGTAAAGATGTCGATCGCTATTGTGCCAACAGAAAAACGGCCCCTTTGTATGCCTCCAATCAAAAAGGGTGGGATGGAGCCTTATCCAAAAACCCGGTTTCTTTGCGCTGTAAATACGGAGGACGTTGGTTGAGTTCCGAATTTGAGGCTGGAGATGTTCTGATTTTTGGTATGTTTACCATTCATGCCAGTTTGGATAACCATTCTCCTTCTATTCGACTCTCCTCGGACAGCCGTTATCAATTGGCATCGGAACCAGTGGATGAAAGGTGGGTTGGCAGTAACCCTATTGGTCACTCTACTGCTGCTAAGCAAGGTCAGATTTGCTAGAAGACTTTAGTATAAGCCCACCGTTGAAGATTTTCGCTTATTGGCAGAATTCCTGTGGGAGAATCAAGACAGGGTTGAAGTTGACATTGACTGCTGACAACTTAGAATTTACTTTCACTTCGATAACAGAGCGATCGCCCTAAATTTGGGTTGAGGAATAGCGGCAATTTCTGCTGCACTTACCTGAGAAAAGCTGGTAGGGTTTACTTCATGTGTCCCGTTTTCTTCAGATTCGGATGAGGATTCAGGTGTTTTAGATGCCTCCCTAGGGGCAATTTCACTCCTTTCAACCGCTTGCTGCCAATCTTTGTATAGAACGGGAATCGAGTGGCCCGGATACTTCACTATAAGTGTGTTACCCATCCAAGACCTAACCTCGCCTTGTCCGTACTGGGGAGAAAAGAGCTGCTGTCCAGGGTCTAGCCACTCAGGATGCTTTCGTTCGCTGTTGGGAGTCACAGCGCGGATAAGAGCAGCATAGTCAGTGGGTTCGGGGTTTGTCATTGTTTTGGGGATAACTCCAATTGCCTTATCATAAGCTTCTCCCAGACTGTCGGATTTGCGCTCACTCTCAGGAATTGTTACGGGGCAATAGATTTAATCCGAATCTGCCGCCATTAACTCAATAAGCTCAAAGGTGGCTGTGCAATCTGCTAATGGGCGAATAGCCAGGTTCCGGCAGACCCACGCATCCGTACTGTGAGGGAGGCGTGGACTTTCCTCAGAACCACAAATCGCCTTGCCGAACCAGTCGATCGGCTTCCATTTTCTGATGCAGTGACCAGATGTGATATTGCCCATGCACTGATGCGCTTGAACAAACCACCAAGTTTTCTGGTGAGTTATTGGTTTTGTCCCCGTCAAGGTGATGGACAACTTCACCGGGTCTGAGTTTGCGTCCTATCGTCTGTTCGGCAATTACACGATGCAAATAAACGGTTTGATAGCTCATGGATCTTCTAGAGAAACGGGGAAAATTGCTTGAGAAGTGTCCAAAGTTGGGGTATGGGTTTGTTTCCGAACTTCCTCAAACCAATCTTTATGGGCTTGAAAAACTGCTGCCAGAGCCGAGATTAACACTTGCCACTGTTCATACGGAATGTCAGCGCAATCATTTTCGATTCGACTAATCTCACAGAAACTTCTTCAGCAGTGGGGGGATTCCACTCAACAGTTTTCGATTTCATGAGACTGCCGGGAGTGACCCGGTAATACACTAATTAATTATTGTCAGGTTCATGCCAACAAACTTTGACCATTGAAAGACAAATCCCAAAACCAGGTCTTTGGTTAAGGTTTAAAGTTTCTTCAAGTTTAACTTTTGCCGTTTCTTCATCAAAAAACGCTGCATCATTAAACTTGTCAGTCCAAGTATCATTTTCCGTCAACCATTCAATCCAACCTCTTTTTTGATCAGACGAATATGTGGCTTCTGAAATAGCAAATTTTTCATGAAACATATCAAACCTCCGACTGCCGGGAGCGACCCGGCAACAGCGCTAATATCTTAAGTATCAAGTTGGTAACGAGGGAGATTATTGACCATATCGCATTCAGATTCTTCGATCGCCTGATAAATTTCACTCAGTGCCTGAATAGCATCCGCCAAAACTAACTCGTTTTGTGTGACAAAATTCTCACTGCTTTCGATTTCCTGGTACTCTGGCTGATCCTGCAAAAGACGCAGTGTTTCTTCAGCACCCGCAATTATTAACTTGATTTGTTCGACTGTGATTGTCATGATTCTTACTCCTTAACTGATTAAACTCATTAACTCAAAACCTCAGAGCGAAGCATTATTAACTAAAAAGAGTTTTCAGGAAATATTTTTCATCAATTTTGTTGTCGCACACAACCATTGACTTAGCTGCTTGTTCGGCTAGCGATCCTCTTCGAGGGCTTCGCTAACGATTGCAGCCTTTGAGTTCAGATTTAGCTACCAACTCAAGCTCTGGCATAACGATTGCTTCTAGCTGAAATACATTGCCTGGTGAATCATCGTAGTAACAAGAGCTTTCTATCGTAAATTTCCAATTCGACCAGTAAAATGTAGTTTTCATTGTTATTAATCCCGGTACAATTCAACCTCAACAATGGAACTGTGAGGATTTTCAGAAGTACGATTTTCTTCAGCTAAACGTTCTTCAGCATCCGATCGAGTATCGAAGAAATGGGCTGCTTCAAAGTCTTCAGTCCATTTTTATTGCGTTTCAAGGAGCCAGAAAACACAGCCATATTCAGTAGCATCGCCAACCCAATAACTCGCTTTAAGAATCGCAAACTTGATTTCAGACTTAGGCTTAGACATAATTTAAGACCGGGAGCGACCCGGCAATCACGCTATTCACTACACAGTTGATACGCAAATATCAGGCACAGGATGAAATTGCTTTCCAATCCGTAACCTTCCCAACGACTATTTCTGACTCCAACAATGTGACGACATCGCTTAAGCCAATCAACACCGCCTCGTTTGGTAATTTCTTCAAACAGTCGCGGATGTTGCTGTAACTTGCACACAATGATTTCCGTCATAATCTCGATCGATTCCTGCATATCAGGGCTTTTGTGCTTTTGATAGGCAGATTCAGCATCACGGTAATTCACGCCATTGAATGTTACCGGATAATGATTTTTGATTTTGTTCTTTCGGAAAGCTAGCTCTGTGGGATTGGTCAAAGCTGCACCAATTCCAATATCAGAGCCAGACCAGATATTAATGCCTTCCATCTACTTATCAGCTCCAACTAAATAGACTGAGCGATTTGATAGGCTTGTTGATAGAGTGGATCATTACTCTTTGGCTGCTGACCTTCTTTTTGATCGCTGACGGCTAAAGCTACCTTGATTTTCTGGCTTTCAGTTTGTGAAGGTAGTGTTTGATTTTCATGGTAGTAATTGGCAGAAGTCTGGAAAAACTTAGGGAGGTCGGCTTCATATTTCAGAAACCGAACTAATTCTTTTAAGTTCATAGCATTGAGAAAAGCAACACCACCTTAAAGCGAAGCATTACTGTGACTTTTTACGATTGCCTTCTAGTTCTTCAATTTGAATGCCGATCGGATATGACTCTTCATCATATTCCCCAAGATATGGATCGACTTGGCTAGCTTCAGTTACTTTGCCTGAAGTAAATAGAGGACTGGTTGCTGCTAGTGCGACGGTCAAAGCTGTTGTAACGGCAAGAATCGTGTGTTGTGTTTTCAGGGAAATACCCAAAATGGTTTACTGGAACTGGAATAACTTATTTGAGTAAGCTGTTGATTTAAAGCCACAAATCGCCTACTTGAATCAGAGTTCGCTCGACTTCAAGTTTTTGTCTCAGAGAACGGACATGGTATCGTCCGTGAACAGAAGGACTAGAACAAATCACCAGGTTTTCTGGCGAGTTATTAGATATGTCCTCGTCCCGGTGATGAACAACATCACGCCCGTCTGAGCTTACGATTGATGGTTTGTTCCGCCACCATCCGATGCAGATACACTGTTTTATAGGTTATAGATTTTGCGATTGAAGTAAATGGGAAATGCTGATACGGCTTGGCTTAAATCCAGAGGCTCAACTTCGGTTTGTTGACGAATTTCTTCAAGCCAAACAACATCGAGGGCAAATATTACAGCAATCCTGGATATCAGCCAGTCATACTCACTCGATCGAATGTCGATTCGGTTGTTTTCGATTTTTGCTAGCAGGCAGCGGTCGATCGTCTCAAAACTGTCTGACGGCATAATCAGCAATTTACACAAATCTTTCTGGCTAAACCCGTAGTGTTGCCGAGCATTTTTAATAATTTTGCCCAGCGTTAACTTACTTTGGTCGTACATAGTGAAATTCTGGGAGCGACCCAGATATGCGCTCTTAAAATGTTATATAACCAAAGTCTTGATTTGCTCGTTGGACAACCTTCTGAATTAGTTCATCTCTTTTTGCCTCAAATTCTGCATGAGGCAGTTTGATATACCGATAAATTTCGGAATGTGACCATCGGCTCTCAGAGTCATATCCTTGATCACCACTAATCACTACAATCTCAATTGACGTAGTTTTTGGCCATCTGGTAATTTGCAGATGATACTGGCTCCAATCATCGTAGCTATTAAGCTGGTAACTTTCTTTTGTGTATTTTACCAGTTTGCCATCTTTGCTTTCCCAAGTACCATGTTCTATGTCGAACTCTACCATTATTTAATCCTCCATCTCAAACCCTCACAAGCGAAGCAAAATCTTACTAGAAATATTGCTATAAATATTACTAAAAACATTACTAAAAACGTTACAAGAAACAAGAAACAAGAAACAGTTATATAAACCACCAATTTAAAGAGTGAATCAATTTGGTAGCTTTGTTGATGATCTGAGTAACGATCGATTGGATAATAATCTGAGTATTTGATAAACCTAATTCAGAAACAGCGTCAAGACAAGCACTTTCCCAAGCACTTTCCTTGGTCTGATAGAGTTTGATTGAAGTTTTTCCGTAGCTTGCGGGCGCGTAGCGCATCGTCACATACTTTTGTTGAGAGAAGAAAACCAATTTGGCGGCATTGCCCGGTAAAAATTCAGGGGCAACGACTTCATGCTTGACCTCACAAGGTAAAAGCTGTCCTTCCTCGTTGAGCCATACAGCCTCTTCAGTTACAGGACATATTCTCAGTTGGTTTTCGACTTCTTGAGGTATTGAAAAATCTGGGCTGTGCATAGTACGATCGATCCGAAGCGTGAATCACTACTTTACAGCGAAGCTTAGACTTTGCAATAAGCTATCAACAGTCAGGGGTGGCAAATCTGCGACCCCTGCGCTGACTCTATACCTCGGCTATACCTCAGCTCTTCAGCTCTACCTCATCCGCCGTTGTTGCCCAGTCGAGAGCAAACTTTGCCGTCTCGGAAACCGAGTCCGTGACCGGGACAAATTCTGTCACAGCCATCGATCGAACTCGGAAAAGTTTTATAGCCCTGGTGTGGACAAATATCATCAACCAAAACATGATTTTGGTAAGCTTCCTCCAAATCAGACATGAAATTGTAATAGGAACCGATGAACGGCATTTGTTTAAGGCAAACCATCTTTTTCAGAAATGGTTTATTAATCACGTCCTCCTCAAGTTGAACCCGAGATGCCCAATCATCAGGGGTTCTATAAATCGAATACATTACCTCTTCAATCAATTTGTCAGACCAGAAGCGGTAGTCATAATGCAGATGCAGGTCAGGGAACTGAATGATTTTTGCATCCGAGTGTGGCTCATAGGGCAATATCGGCAAAACTGGAAACAGTCGATATTCTCGGTGTATTGCACTGTAAAGGACAGTCGATACACAGCGAACTAACGCTACCTGTCCGATCGATACTTCATCAAGTTGAGTTTTCATAGCTACCCTACCAATTCATCATCCTGCAAACAGATTCCCAATCCCGATCAATTTCTTCAGCAGTAAGGTGTCCGATCGAACCCGTCAAGGAAGCTGTAGTGCCAAGAAAAACGCCATCTCTGTCGAATCGGAATTTATCTTCAAGTTCACATTCAGCTTGTCCGATCGCTCCAGCAAAATCATCATGTTCTGGCGGGGGACAATTGACCACCCAAACCGCTTGAGCTGGATTAGGTTTGGGTTTGCCTGCCAGAGACATCATCAAAGCTTTTAAACTTGGCATTATTTCTCTCCTTAAATCACTCACAATCTCAAAGCGAAGCTAGCTAATTATTCAATGACCAAATCTTCAAATGAAGACGCAATTAGTCTTTCTAAACTTTCTTCAAACCAAGGAAGTAAGCTGTGATAAATGCCTTGACTTAACAATCTCGGTTCAATATTGTCAGGAAACTTATTTCTAGGTACTTCCTTCTGATAGGCTATACCAATATCATAATATGTTTGGCAGTAGTAAACAAAATTCAAAATTATTACTCTTCTCAGCTTTTCTGCTGAAAGAATTTGTACTAAGTAGTTGATTGAATTGCTTAAAGTTTTTCTGTTGCCTTTAGCCCATTCCCAATTTTGAACTTGAGAAAAGGTGATATAGCTGTAGCCTCCGCCGAAATACCATTTTCTTTTGCCGTAGAATGTGTTTATGTAAGCAAGAAGTTTTTCACAAGCTAATCGCAAAGTATCTATTTTGCTCTCAGGATATAACTGTCCATGTCCAATAAGATACCATCCCAAATCATCAGTCACTAAAGTATCGTTTAACATTGAAGCAACGCTATTTTTCCCAGCCTTTTTTACTGCTGGGTCGATCGACTTATCTTTCAAAAACTGAACCATCAAATCAAAACCAGGCTCACCATATTTGCAAGCTTCAGACATGGCACCAATTTTGGATGCCAGATGAGATGATGCTAAACGGCTCCTGACACCGAATAAACCTCCGAGCACCGCAGCGCCTTCGGGAACTAAGACTTGACTGCCGAGTACCGCGTCATATTCTGTGGGGTATGTGGCATCTACCATTGCTATTACCTGATTAATGTGATGTGGGGCGCAACTCCCCCGTAAATGCGCTGAAATTGATGCTAGTTACTGACTATCGATCGATCCAAAGCGTGCTAACGTGAATGTGCTTGATAGAGTTTGGTTTCTCGTTTCACCAACTCTACCTGCTGTTTAGTGAGCAAGCAGAAATCTTCAATTTGTGGATCGATCGCCACAACGAGAACTTGTCCCTGAAGGATGACACGCTTTGGAGTAAGCATAGTTGGCTGATCAGCCTTCGGCAAGAAGTCATCATCAACCAAAACAGCGAGTGATTGGTCAGAATAACAGCCATAGACCGCTTCAAAGAAAGCTTCTTCGTCTGGAATTCCTACAAGTTTTTGAATTTCAGCAACCGTTGGCACTTCAGTTGCTTCTACTTCTTGAATTCCTGTTGAGTTGATTAAAGCGTAAAATCGTGACATTTTGGCTCCAGTAAACAACGTATAAAATCAATCAATATCCTATAGCGAAGCACTAACGCTATTATTCAATTGAGATTTCCAACAATATTTTTGCTGTTTCAATATCTTCGGCTTGAACGTAAAGGGTAAACTTGCCTTGATAGACGTAAAACTCTAGCTGATGAGGCATTATTTTCACGACATCAACAACTTTTTGATGTTCATTCAACGGAAAATCAGATACTTTGTGCAATCCGGCAATATTAATCTTAGGTGAAACCATTGTTAGAACTGGGGGCGACCAGTAATTACGCTATTAAGGACGTTTGAAAATGTAAACTTTTTCATCCAACATCCGGCGATAAATTCCGTTTGTCGAATAGAACCAATCTCGGATAATTTCGTCGAAATTGAGATGCTGCCAGCTAAGGTTGTTGCGTTTTAACTGTAAATCAAAGCCTTCTTTGGTAAGAATTTCTTTGACAAAATCCTCAGTGCGATCGAAACAACCTCTGTAATCTTCTTGAAAGTTTTTCAAGATTTCTGGTTCTTGCCGATGCTCATAGAAGGAGAAATAGACACAAAATGGTTTGCCATATTTGAAAATTCCTTTACCTACTTGTGCAATAAACGGTATTGGCATTTCTGGTGTCATTAGAAACTCAACGCTTTGAAATCTCTGAAATAAAGTAATTTTGACACAGCCCTCAACTGAAGTCTGAATGTAGTCAATATTTTTCTGCATTTCAGAAGCGTTTATAGCATCAATCCAAGTACCCTCAAATGAACTTTCTTGTTGAAGATAAATTCTGGGTACATCAATTTCCTTGTTAGTCGGGAAAGGCAAATTGGTTAAAGGATCAGAAGAATTGGATGGCATGGTATTGTTGACTGGGAGCGACCCAGTAATTACGCTATTTGCTAGTAATTTCTAGTTGACGGGGGTTGTTTGTGTAGCTCTACACAAATCTCTGGCTGCTTCAAGATGTTCTGGAGCAACATAGACTCTGAAAGCACCTTCTCTCCACAGCATTTTCTCATTATGAGGATGAAACTCTATCTGATGCGGAATGTCACTATTTTTCATTGCGGTGACGATCGACTCATGCTGATATGCGAAAAAGTCGCTGACCGTAACAAATCCGTTTTCAACAATCTCTGGCAAATCATTAGATTCTGATTCTGTCGTTGTGCAGTCGTTATGAACGGTTGTCATGATGGTAAATATGAGAGAACAAATCAACATCTCAAAGCGAAGCAGTAACGGAGAGACTTAACCCTAGTAATTTCGATGAAAAACTAGGGAAAGTATTCAAGTGCTATTAGTGAAGTGAAAGACAGTCTTTGTTCACATCATTCCAATAGACCTTAAGAACAGAAACCTCAAAAGAATTAGGTTTGAGGCATTGGTTTAACTGAACTAATGCACTGGCTTCATCATCAAATACCCTTGCATCGTCAAGATTATCAATCCATTTGCCATCAATTCCTAAGAAAAGAAGATTGACAGTTTTCGCTACATCAAAGGAAAATCTACCTGCCACAATTATGAATTTGAACATATCAACACCTAAACTTCATGTCATTCCTCGCTTGGCGAAGCACTAGGCAAATTAGCTTCAGCACCCCAACTATCCCAACCATCGCGTTTCGATCGAGCAAATAACTCAATCCTTGAACCATCTAATTTCTGAGCTAGTCGATCGGCAACTGTCCAGAATTCTTGGGGTTTTTCAGAGTGCTGTGTTCGAGGGGCAAAAATGGTGTTAGGAATATTGGTCAGTCCGTGGGCTGAGAAAGTCCCTGGATTGCCCTTAGTGGCTACCAGAAAATGCTCGGTACAGTTTCTGCCATAATGACCAATGCCGATCGATGCCTTGGGTTCTCTGAGCGTGCTAGCACGAGTGGTTTTCACCCAGGTAAAGATAGCTTTGTAGCTAAATCCCCACTTCTCCAAGCATTTAAACCCCAGTGGCAGATGATTGTTCGTCACCCATAGCAGCAAATAGGCATCGGTGTTTGCGATCGCACCAATCGGCATTTTCAGAATTTCCTCATCGCTCATGGACGGGTAGCTGCAACGGCCCCGGTGAGTCTTGTCTGTTTCTCTGAGTGAGTAAGCCCAGGGGGCATCTACAACTATCAGTCTGTAATCCTGATGTGGAATGGGTGGCAGATTTGGTATCAGATGGAGTGCGATCGATAGTTTCAGTTGTCCAACCGAGTCATCAGGTTTGTAAGTTTTCATTTAGCTACCCCAATTTGATTGTTGATGATGAGTAAACCATCCAAAAGTAATTTGACTGCACGTTGCATCGCTTCTTTTTTCCCTTCTCTTGATTGAGCAGCTAAATCATCAATAAGTTTATAAGTCTCGGCTGCTGGAATATTAGCTGCTTTCTCAACTAATATTGAGGCTAGAGTTTTTTCTGGGATAAGTCCAAGAATTGTCCCTAACCAAACCTTCACAGCAAAATCCTGAAATGACCAGTTTTGAATTTCTGCCTCTCTGAATAATCCTTGAATCTGTCGGCGGACAAGTAAAAATGCTTTCTCTTCTTTCATATTTTTCGTGTCAGACATGGCTAATTTCTCCTTTCCTTCGAGGTTTAGGTTTATTTCGACATTTGCTCTTCTGCCAACCGTTGTTCAGCTCTGTTTTTATTGATAACTAATCCACGAAAGAACATCTCTTGCGCTTGTTTAATTCTCAAAGTATCCTGCTGCTGAACTTTGAAAATCAAAAACTTGAGAACTTCGATCGCACTTCTGCCATCAATTTCTGTGACGTTTTGAATAAGTTGAGCGCCAATTGCAAAATATCCCAAGTCAAATTCTGTAGCTCCCGCTAAAACTTTGACCGCAAATTGTTCCAAACTCCAGTTATTCGATCGAGCCATTTCAAAGATTTTATCAACTTCTATTTGAATTCTTTCAGCTTCTTGTACTACTTCTGTACGGTGTTCCATGATTTTTAATCTGAGTTTTGCACTAAATTAAGAGGAAAGTAATCAATATTGATTACTTTCCTCAAACCTTAAAAGCGAAGCATTAAGTTAAGTGAGAGTTTTCTCATACTCAACTAATCCATGAGATATCACAGTTATAGCTGCTTGAGTTGTCTCTAAATCACCGGATAGAGTTGCTGCTACCATTTCCTCAATGTGGGGTTGTGCTTGCAAACCTGTCACTTTTTCTAAGAGAAAACTTGAGAATGCTAGATAGTTAGCATCCTCTAAAACCGTATTATCCCAAACTTCGATCGCAAACTCTCTGATAGTCAAGCGCCGTTGATTAGCACTATCCACAATTTGCTTAAACTGATTTCTGATTTGTTCACTAATTTGTTGAGACATTTCTGTTTCCTCGCTATGGTGTATGGTAATTTCATTAACGCCTTATGGCGAAGCCCTCACCGACTAACTGTGGTTTTCTTTAACAATTAACACCACTTACCAGCAATTATGACAACTTCTCCATTTTCTTCAGTTTGAGACTCAATATTAAACCCTTGACTTCTCAATACTGATAGAGTATTTTCCCGTGCATACCAAGGTAATAGTTGCTCCATAAATTTCTTGGCAGCATGGATGGAACCATCACGAGTTAGAAACTCGTATTCGTCTGTCCCTTCTATTAATTTGAAGCCAAAGTCATAACCACCCTGATAGCTTTGTTTACGGCGAATAACAAACTCTGCTAGCTTACTGTTGCCGAAAGGGTCATGGATATGGCTGTTAGTTTCCAAATAGGCTCCTGTGAGAATTCCATTAAGCTCAGACTGAATCATTTTTTGAAGAATGTCTTGTAGGACGATCGGATTCTTGATTTGAGTTTTGATTTGAGTTAAATGTGAGTTAAATGTGACATCTAAGTTTCCTAAGAGTGGGGACAATGAATGAGTTAGTCTTTTAAAGTCTCAGCAAAAGTTGCCCGTTGTGCGCCATCAATTTCAAGCTTTTTTATCTGAGATAATCGCATTAATGCAAGTCGCAGAGCTAGATTATTGTTGCGAAGTTGGTTGTAAATCCAGCCCACACATTCAAGCAGTTTCTCATCCGTAGAATAGTGACAACCCATTATTCGCATAGAGGTTGTTACTTGGTGGATAACTTCTGAAATATCAATGTCTGGATTGGCGATCGTCCCATTCAAAATGCAGTGATTGTCCCGGTTATAGCCAGGAATTTTGCTCAAATCTCGGTCTACTTTCCACGGATAATTAGCACATTGTTTTGTTTGTGTCAGTTGCATAATTAGTATTTGACAGAAATAATGCGGTCGAATTCGTCTCTGACAATTTTCGGCTTTCTGCTAAAACTCATTCCACAATGTCGGCATTGAAAGTGTCTCAAGTATCCTAATTGACCCAAAAAAATTAGCTGACCGTTGCAGATTTTGCATTTCAAGTTTGCCATTTAGTTTTTCTGTTTGAGACTGTTGCTGATAACTAAACCTTGATTTATCAAATCCACTGCCCATTGTGCGATCGACTCATTTTTTTCAAGAGTTCCCTTAGCTAGAAATCGCAGAAATTGCAACATTTCGTCTCCCTAAAAATTTGTGCTGTGGTGAATCATGCGACAGGCGAGCGCTACATAAGGCGCTTTTTGTTGAACTGCATTTACCCAAACTTTTATCGCGAAATCGACTGTTGTGACCTGATTAGTGATTGCTTCAATCATAATTAGGTCAACATCTGCCTGCAATGCTTTCCATTGTTTTTGCTTTTTTTGGAGTGTAATTACGGAGTTTTCTTGGCTAATAGTCATTTGATTTGTTTCCAATGTTAGTTAAATGATGTAGTGCAAAAGTCTGCCCAGTCTCCAGTGGTAGAAGACTGGACAGGCTTTTAATGCTTAATTTTCATTAGGCAACAGAAGGATTTTCTCTTCCATATAAAGCTTGATTTCAGGCAAGGGAAAATTCGTATATTCTATCTGTTGAATAATCACAGGTTCAGTTCCGGGGTTCGGTGTATCTTCCCAACAACTCAAAACGGCAGCATTACCTGTTTGGGGCTTAATAAATTCATGTGCATTTCCGACATGAAGGAACCAAAGTTGAAACTCTGTTAATCGGTGAATTCGGTTAGCTCTGGGCTGATGAGAACCGATCGCATCAATCAACCAAAAACATTGAGCATTTTCAGCTAAATATTTGACTCCATCCGTGTAAGAAAAACCAAGCCAATGCTTGTAATATTGTTCCGAACCACAAAACTGTTGCAAATTCTGTGAGAGTGTTTCAGCATCCATCATTGGTTTTGCCATAATCTGATTCCAAATTCAAAACATCATTTCCCTACAGCGAAGCATTACATCACCATTTCAATGTTCTGAACCTTTATTTGGTTCAAATGCGTCGGCTAATTTGTCATCAATGGCAAATGCAATAATTCCGATCGCACCAGCTATTACTGCTTGATTTCCGGCTTTAGAAGCCTCTAAAAAAGTTGGAATTTCATCTTTATTAGTAAATAGTTCTGTGACTATTGCTAAAGCATTTGTGTTACCAGCGACGGCGCTTGTCCAAATCATTGAAGCAAATGCCCAACTATTCATTACTTCTTTTTTGCCTTCATTGGTATCGATCCTTTCCAAGCTTGACAAAGGATGAACAAAATGGGGTTCCATATTCTGCCTCAATTTATGTGACCAACTCCTCAACTTTAAACTCTTGCATTAAACTGTCCAAGTAGGACGTTTATCATTCTTGTCCCACTCTTCAATAATTTTCCGAACCCGTTCTAATGCTATTTCTTCAGATTGGAATTCCAGACAGAAATCAGGTGAGTAATAGCCTGCGTAATTTTGTAACCACAAAAGACCGTTACTGCTTCCACATCTGCCATAACTCCAGCATCCAATAGCACGTTTATTTCTCAGAATCAATTTTTTGAGAAGATATCCGTCTCTTTTAACATCAGGATTAGCAAATACTTTGCCCAGTTCAATTTCTGCCATTTCTTTCAGAGTAGTAAAAGCGACTTATTTCCTCAATCGCTATCAAAAAGCGAAGTTATATGCTTCGCTTTTTGATAGCGATTAATTTTCGTCAACCTCAAGAGGAGACAGATGAGAGTAGGAAATCGCAGGTGTTTCAATCCGATCGGCAATACTGGCGGATTTAGCGCCCGATCGAATTGCCCAACTTTTGAGTTCATCAATTTGTGCTTGAGCAATCCGTGCCAGAGGAACGCAGCCAGTGATCGCTATAGTCAAATCTCGCTCTGTGAATTCTCTCCCGGCACTGAATGCGGTTTGCATCGCATCGCAGATAACTTGCTCAATCTCCGCACCAGACAAGCAGGGCGACTGACTTGCCAGCATTCCACAATTGAAGTCTCCCGACTTCACTCGCGAAGGCCGGACGCGGGTGAGGTGAACTTGAAAAATTGCCTCCCGCTCTGTGAGGTTCGGCAGGTCAACCCAGAAAATTTCATCAATGCGACCTTTGCGAATCAGCTCGGCTGGTAAAACTTCAGCGCGGTTCGCAGTCATCACCACAAACACTGGCGCGGTCTTTTCTTGCATCCATGTCAGGAGCGCACCAAATACTCGCTGGCTTGTGCCAGAGTCGCCATCCATGCCAGACGTAATGTTTACGAATGCCTTATCTACTTCGTCTAAGAACAGAATGCAGGGTGCGATCGCCTCCGCTAACTTAATGACCTGTCGGATGCGGTTCTCGCTCTCGCCGACCATACTGCCAAAGACCCGACCGACATCGAGGCGCAGCAGGGGCAATTTCCATTCAGCAGCAATGGTTTTAGCCAGCAGGGATTTACCCGTTCCCTGAATGCCGGCCAGCAGTACCCCCTTGGGATTGGGGAGTCCATACTCACGGGCTTCATCGCTAAAAGAGCGCGATCGAACTGTTACCCATTGCTTGAGATTTTCGAGTCCGCCGATCAACTCCAGACCTGATTGAACCGGAATAAATTCGAGGATGCCTGTCTCCCGGATGGTTTGGCGCTTTTCCTCGATGACCGCAGCGAGGGCCCGAATATCAACTTTTCCCAGAACTAAACACTTGGCAAGAACGCGGGCAATTCGGCACCGAGTCAGCCCCTGACAAGCCTTTGTTAGCTGTTGCCTTTGTTCCGGGTTGAGTTTGATATTCTTGCCAACCAGTCGATCGATCAACTTCGATATCTCCTCGATGCCTGGTAAGGAGACATCTACCACCGTAATTTCTTCGCGCAGTTCTTGAGGAATTCGGAGTTGGTCGGAGAGAATGACGAGACAGCGACGGTCACGGGCGATGGTCACTGCCAAATTTTTCAGCTCCCGGACGATCGCTAGTTGGTTACTTGCTATCTGCCCATTCGCACCCGGTGCAATCAAAGTCGCAATGTCTTTCATGACGAACAAAGTGACTTGTTCCATTGCCGGCGCTTTGCTGATCCGCTCCAAGGCTTGCATCGGATTTCCCTTGGATGTACCCGAATCTGTCCAACCTCTGGCAAAATCCCAAAAGTAGATTTGCCCTTCCTTAGCTTTTGCTATATCACACAAAATTTCTTCGGCGGTTTCCTCTTCTGGGCTTACTACCCACAACAAAGGAAATCGTGCCATCAACATTAGCTGAATTTCTTTTTTTAGGTCTATCATATTTCTATCCCCTGATTAAGTAAGTCGGCGCTTTAAAACGCAACTATGTAAACGATGTAAAGTGTCCAAATGCTTTCTAATGGCTAACTTAAGCCTATTTACATACGGTTACATTATTCGGTTTAATCCCGCCTATCTACTTACTACCGATTACCAAGTAGCGATGGCCAATTACCCTATTACTGGTTGACGATTACTGGTTGATACGAGAGTGATTAGGAGTTTTGATTTTTAGTCCTCACTCAATACTCAAAACTCAAACCCCGAAACCCAAATTTTCTCTTTTTTTCTCAGTAACAGTTGTTAAAAGCTGTTACTGAGTTTTGGTTTCTGTTTCTGTTTCTAGTGAACAAGAGCAAGTTTTGGTTTCTTGCTTTTACTGGGAGTTTTTTCAGAAATGTTATCAGAAACGTTATCAGAAACGTTATCAGAAACGTTATCAGAAGTGTTAACCGATGATAAATTAGCCACGATGCTTTTCAATTCGTCAATTTCTTTGAGAGCATCAGACAAATCAGCCTGGAGTGTTTCATTTTCAACCATAAGCTGAGCATCGGTAACTTGATCTGAATCATCAAATTCTCGATCGACTTCTAAAGCCCCACTGATTTTCTGTTGAGTTTGTAGGTTAGTGATTGTTGTCGAAGCTTCTTTAAGTTGAGCTCTTAGCTGTTCTATTTGAGATTCTAGGACTTGTTTCTCACCAACTTGTGATTGCAGAGCTTGGATTTGAGAATGGAGACTGGACACTTCTCGTTCCCGTGCTTCGATTTGTCCATTAAGCTTAGATATCTCACTGAGTCGATCGCGAGAAGCGGTTTCAAATTCAGCAACTTCTATCAGACGTTTTTCAGCAACTGACAATTTTGCTAGTAGCTCATTACGTTCGGCTTGAATCAAATCTAACTGTTGACGAAATTCTTCAGAATCTGTCAACTTTTGCTTGTTCAGATTCATGTACGCTTCCCTGAGCTCATTCCGCTGGCGTTCGTACTCCGCTTGATAAAACTTCAACTCCATTTGATTTTGAGGAAAATCTTTGAGTTGGTGACGCATCAACTCATTTTCAGCAGCTAACTGTTTCATCCGATCGCCACTCACACTCGTATCTGCTTTTTGATAAGCCAAACGATAGCTAGCGATCGCCATTTGACGAGAAACTGTCAGATATTCTTCAGGAATGTCTGACTCTTCTAGCAAACCATCATCCGCAGCCTCTAAAAGTGCTGTTGCTAAATCCTTCTCTGATTTTCCCTCTTTCATCAGTGACAGATTATCTGTCCGCCATTCCTTGACCAATTTGCACACAATATCGGTACTCCCTCCGATACCGTAAATTTCTTTGAGGGCTGCGTTGACACTGCGGACTGCTACCCCTACACGGTTTTTCTGAAGTACAGCGCACGCAAAATCCACCATTTCTCGGTTGATTCCTGTGTATTGTTGAGCGCGATCAAACTCAAATCCCGTTAAATCAAGGCTTGTAAACGTTGTCGGTAATTTTGGCATAGGTTTGGGCTGCTGTGGGGTTAGGACACGGCGTACCGTGTCCTACTTGGCTATGAGCTAATCATATACTTTAATTACGATTGACGCAATACGCATACCGTAAGTAAAGAACAGCACCTAAGCCCATAGCTGGCTCAACAACTGTACCCACCAGCTCAAATAGCTTTTAAATTTAGACAACACAAAAGTTAATGAGAAATTAGCCTATTACCCTCGAAAGCCTCTATCAGGGCATCTATATCACATTGATAGACCTCCATCATCCGCTTGATCTTAGAAGGTGGAATATGGGGAACCTTGCCGGTTTCCCAGTTACTAAGGGTTGCTTCACGGATACCCAAAAGCTCCGCTACCTGCTTCTGGGTTAATCCCAAATTTTTACGAAGATTCACGGGGGTTAAAACTCGCTGTTGTTTTTTTTCGACTATTGCCATATTATATAAATCTTACGATCAGCGCAATACGCAAGTCGCAAGATAGCTAACTACTAGCGATCGGGCTTGATTTGAGCGTCAGCCCTGTCGCCACCACTATTTTGGCAGCCTTCTCAACAAATTCATCCAGAATCCTGAACGCAAAACCACCCACAAAAAACACAGCTTTATGTGCAGCTACAGTTTTCCTTCGTATAAAAAGCTGATTGTTGCCTGTGACAAGCTGCACCCGCAAAAAACTGTCTCCTGAAAATCAAGGACGGAGTTTTATGACTAACGGATGGTGCCGATCGAACTACCACAAGGACGGTAAACGGCGTTGGGGTAGTTTGACGAACGGTTTGTGTTGCGAATGTGAATGCGAAACCAAAACCGGAAAACAACAAGTAGGTGACGACAAAGGCAAAATCATTCGATTGCAACAAAAAATCGTGGATTTGGAGCAAGAGCGCGATCGGCTTGACAAAGAAGTCGATCACGCTCTTGCTCCAAATTGCAAACTCTCATCAAATCACTGAAACAATCAGGAGTAACAAAATTATGAGAATAGATCGTGAATTGGTTGAAAAACATCTCCATTATTTGGGATATCAACCAGGTGAAGCTTTTTTGAGATTTTTCTATCACAGTTCGGACGATCGTAAAAAAAAGGACAAAGGTCGCAAAGAAAATGGTGTGGACTGGGAAACAATAGAAAATCATCAGACAGACGGGCGTGGTGTTTACATTGTGGTTAATGGTGCATCGGGCGGACACACCGATGCTGACATCACACAATGTTGCGCCATTTTTTGTGAATGGGATGATATTTCGCTAGCTAAACAATTTGAAAAGTGGAGGGATATAGGTTTCGTTGAACCAACATTCACCATATTTAGTGGTGATAAGTCGATGCAGCCCTACTGGCTTTTTGATGAGCCGATCGCACCGGAACAATGGCAGGAACTGCAAGTGCTTCTGATTCAAGTCATGGAAGCAGACGAGAGCAATAAAAATCCCAGTCGTGTTTTTCGGCTAGCGGGTGCGTGGCACGTTAAGCCCGATCGCGAACCCGTTAAAACCGATTTTGTTGAAGAGTCCGGCACTCGCTACAGCTACAGTGATTTGCGCTCACGGCTCCTCATTCTCTATCAAGAGTTCCTGGCTCGGAAACAAAGAGAGCTCGAACAACGCCAAAAGTTACTCGCTCAGCAACAACTCGAACTGCAACAGCGCCAAGATTTGCCTGTTTCGATGCGCGAAGCGCCTCGCCCGTGCTACGCATCCGCATCCACGCCCACACCCGCACCTGCATCCGCCATCAGTAGCAATGGTTCTGCCACGGCAACTGCAACACTAATAAGACCGGAGCAAATATCTCAACGGTATCAAGAGCTTACGGTTCCGGTGCCGATGCCAATTTCCCTACAGTGTGCGTTGGGAAAACCTAACAAAGAATTTTTAAACGGGGTAGCGACTCTCAGAAATACCTCAATGGCAACACTGGCACGGGATTTACTGGGAGTTCAATCCGAGTTCAGCCGATTGGGACAGATAACCAATGAGGATGCCTACACTCTGTTTCTTGATGCTTGTCGGCGTTGTTCCCCCGGCGGTGGCTGGGATGAACAAGAGTGGGAGCAAATTTGGAATTCCGCAGTTAAGTCGAACCCGATCGCCAGCATCTCAAAATATTTTAGTGACGGGATTGAGAGCTGCATCAAAGGTGAATACTGGCGATTCATCAAATCTCTGCAACCTGACCATTTAGTTTCGCGAATGGAGGCAGAGGCAGAATCTGATTTGGGTAACTCTCCTAATTCTGCTACTAGCTCTGATTCATCACCTGAATTTAATATTTTAAATTCAGATGACAGAATGATGCAGGATTACCGAAAAATTGTTAGAAAATTCGGCAAGCGACTTCGACTGAATAAACTCAGTAAACGAATCGAAATTGACGATAAACCAGTATCTCTCGATCGAGTCCGCATTCAACTCGCTATCAAACACGGAATTCTTGTCAAATCCAGTCGAGAAGATGTTCAAGATATTCTCACAGAAATAGCGGTGAAAAATCAGTATTCACCAATTGAAGAGTATCTAAACTCTTTGCCAATAGCACCAGATACTTCGATTTTAGATAGTATCGCTGAGAAATATTTTGGTGTTGTCGATCCTATCTATGAAAAGTTTGTCCGCAAAACTTTAATAGGTGCTGTTGCCCGCACTTTTGAACCAGGCTGCAAAATAGATACAGTTCTGATTCTGCAAGGAAAGCAGGGCTATAAGAAATCCACGTTTTTTAAGGTACTCGCCGGAGGCAAATACTTTGATGATTCTCTGGGAACTGTTTCTGATAAAGATGAACGGTTGAAACTACACCGAGCGTGGTTTATTGAATGGTCAGAGCTAGAGAGTATTTTCAAACGGCGGGATGTCTCTGCCACAAAAGCGTTTTTATCGACCGGGACAGATGCGATAAGACCGCCATATTGTCGAGATACTGAAGATTTCGATCGACCTAGCATCATCGTTGCTACCACCAACAAACAAGAATTTTTGGCGGATGAAACAGGCAACCGCCGATTTTGGGTAATCCCGGTGAAAAAACGCATTGATACCAAACTGTTAAAGAAAGAGCGAGATGCGATTTGGGCTGCTGCAATGCTGGCTTACAAATCTGGTGAAGAACCTTTCCTTGACTATGAAAATGAGGAAACTGCTGAGCAACTTGCCGAAGAATTTCAAACTTCAGATCCCTGGGAAGATGTCATCGAAAATTTTATCGAACACCGCGAATATATTCAGCTTAGTGATCTGCTCACTCATCTCCAAGTTGATCTGAGTCGGCAAGAGCGATCGCACCAGATGCGCTGTTCCGCCATCCTTAAAAAATTTGGCTGGGAGCGAGAGCTGCGATCGATATCCAGTAAACGAGTTCGAGTTTGGTGCAAAACTGAACCCGAACCTGTCTCCGTCCCTCTTGAGGTTGCTGAACCCGTCCCCGAATTTGAGGTTGATTCAATCCCTGTTGAGGCTGCTGATCGACCTCACTTTTTAGAAATCGACCAAAAAAATGAGGTCGATCGTAAGGTTGATCACCCTGCTACAGAAGCATTTGATCAACCTGATCAACCTGATCATCCTATTTCTGAAAAAATACTAAATTCTGATCAGACCTCCGATCCAACCTCCGATCAGACTTCAGCTCCAAGCTCCGATCAGACTTCAGCTCCGACCGTAGATTGGATATCTGCTCTGGCAGCAAAGTCGTTAGCGCAACGCTTGAAAAATTCCACGGCAGCGAAAGATTTTCCCAGTTTGGGTGAGAAAGTTGATCACGTTGATCGCGTCGATCAATCCCTTGCACAGCAAAGTGATCAACCTAGTGATCGACCTCAGAATTTGGAGCCATTTTCAAAAAATGAGGTAGATCAGCAGCCTCAACAAAACGACGAAACAGGGGATCTTGTCGAATATATTCGGCTAGCGATCAAAGCCGGTGATCGAGAAACAGCTCTTGATATTCAGACCATGCTCAAGGAAGTTTGCAGCAAAGGCGCAGCCGATCGCCAGAAAGTCTGGAACTCCCTTACGGCTGATGAAAAAACCGCTTTTAATGGATTGATTTCCCCAGACCCGACACCAACTCCGACACCAACTCCGACACCAGAATCGACAATGCCGACAGCAGAACCGACGGCAGAACCGACGGCAGAACCGACAGCCGAGACAGTGGAGACAGTGGAGACAGTGGAGACACCCGCAGCAGTCCCAACACCGGAACCAGCAGCTACCGCCGGGGCAATAGCAGAGCCGAATAAGAGTGAAGGAATAGATGAGGAGGATGCTGAAAAACTGAGAGAGATAGCAACTATTTGGTGGGATGAATACTACCCAGAACAATTGCAAAATCTACTGACTCAGATGTATGGATGGAAAGCGCCAGGGGCTAAATACCAGAGAGAGGTAATAGTCAATTGGCTGACTGGAGAAACTGCTGAAGTTCGCGATCGAATCAACCTATTAATTGCCGAAAAAAATCGAACTGAGGAAACAGAATCATGACAACTATTGACCTCACACTTGAGCAACAACTTCGATTAAGAATCTACGCTTCTCAAGCTCAATCACTTTCAGTAGAAGAAGCACGAGTCCTCTTAGTTGAAATGATGCGCCAAAACATGATCAAGGATAACACAATCCGCAATTTCTTAGGTAGTCAGAAGAATGTTTTGTAACACAAAGATAGCAGAACAACTGCTGAATGTCTGCGATCGAACTCTGTTGCGGTATCGGAAAGAAAACAAGCTGCTGGAAGGGATTCACTGGGGTAAAAATCCTAGTGGCAAAATTCTTTATAATCAGCAATTGATTGAGCATTTGATAATGTGTGGAGGTGATGTAAACAATCCAGAGCATCAGAAATTTATTCAGAGGTTTGTGAGCGATCGACCTGAGAACCAACCTTTAAAACCAGGTCGGAAACGGGCATCAAATCTGGCAACTGTGGGGGATTAACCAACCCGGCATAATTCTCATAAAGAGTGCGGACATTGTGGCCGGTGAGCGAGGCGATCGCAACCGGATTCATGCCAGCTTCCAAGCCGTGAGAAATTAGCGTGTGCCTGGTGTTGTAAGGTTTTCGGTAATCTATCCCTAATTCTGCTAGCGCAGGTTTCCAGTAGCGGTTGCAGAAATTCTTGGAGTCGATCGCAGAGCCGTTTGTGCTGGTAAAAATTAGACGATCAAGCAGAAAATCAGTCGGTCGCCGATCGAGCAATAGCTGTTGCAGCCGTGGTGTTAGCGGCACCGTGCGCGCCTTGTTAGTTTTGGTTGATTTGCGAGATTCAGAGCCGTTGCTCAAACTTTCTCCGATCCAGATGCGATCGCAGTTGGCGGAACAATGTCGCCAGATCAGAGCTGCTGCTTCCCCGGTGCGGAGGCCGACACCGAATTTGAATTCCACATAGTCAGCGTAGTGTTTCAGATTGGAGTCTGAGCGGAATTTCTGGACGATCGAACTGATTTCTGTGAGTGTGAACGGTTCTGGGCGCTGTTTGGGCGGAACCGAAACTTTGACATCAGCCCAAGGATTTTCGAGAACCAGCTTCTTTTTTAGCGCCCATTCCCAGCAAGCATTGATCAAAACGATCCGTTCGCGTACCGTAACGGGTTCAAGTTTCTGTGCCAAAAATTCCTTAAATTTCAGTCCCACACTTTCAGAAACAGAAATCGCTGTTTTGCTTTTGAAAAACTCAGAAACGTGTTTTTGTAGTGCGAGATATTTATTTAAGCCACCGATCGAGATGGTATGGCGCTTATATTCGACAAATTGGTCAAAAAGCTGAGAAACAGAAATGGATTCATATTTCTGAGGCTTGTACTTGCTCAGGGAGGGGTCAAAATTGTTGGTAGCCATATCAAGCTCAATTTGCTGAGCTTTCATGGAAGCAACTTTCTGATTAATGGTTGTGTCCGATAAACCCATGTATAACGAAAAGCGTTTACCCTGCCATGACCAGGCAAGTCGTAGACGCTCTTTGAAAACTTCAATATTTACTGAACCTTTTGGCATATCGAAAATTTATCGTAAATTTATCGTAAAAGATGTCTGGAGTTGTCTGCTGCTGTCGTCTTAATTGAGAATGTCCAATATAACAGTTTTGATGGATAAACGACAAAACCCGCTCTGTGAACGGGTTTTCTTTATGGAGAATAGCGGGCTCGAACCGCTGACCCCTACAATGCCATTGTAGTGCTCTACCAACTGAGCTAATTCCCCTTTCTTTTCGCGCTCTCAATCATGCCTTAACTGACCAATATTTGTCAAGCGTTTTTACAAAATTATTTTTGAGCCTTGGACTGGCAAGGCTTTGGGCTTTTTGTCAAAAAACATCTCCTCGCTTCTGGATAATCGTCAATCCCTACTATGATTTAGTAAGTGTGTTGGGATATTTCGGTTAAATGGCTCAAACAAGACCCCATGAGGAAGTAGACGACTACCAGAGCCGCTGCTGAGACAGCAACTAGAGCACCTGCTAGCATTAGTGAAAATTCCCGTTGCGCGATCGCCTCCTGAATCAAGTGCAAAGACCAAGCAACGAGGGCAACGTCAATTATTAAAATAGAAATCAGCATAAGTTACGATTTGTAACAGCGTACCTATTGTAACAAAACTTTTGGCTGAGTGCCGCGCAGCTCAGACCTATTTAACTTTTGCTGTAAAACCCTGACGCAGCAGCGGAAAGCGCCTCAACAAAAATGATAGCTTTTCTTAATAATTACGATATGCAAAGTAAATGAGAGCTAGCTCAGCGTTAGAGGTGGCGTTTTTGATTTGGAAGCCAGCGATTCCCTAGGGGATAGGTGCGCTTCACACGCTTTTTTTGAGGGGTGAGGATGCGATCGACCTTTGAGTATAACTGATTTGATAACAGAAGGTCTGAGCCGCTGTTGCACTTGGATGCTGTAAAATTAACTTTATTAACCTGCTTGAAAAGATGACAAATCGCTCTAGTCGCGCCCTTTTTCACAGCAAAACACTCAACACTGCTTTGCGTGCTTTTAGCTTTCCGCAAGATATGGAAGTGCGCCAACAAAAATTGGGAACGTGGATTGCTGCACTTAAAACGGGTACGTTAGACGAAGTTAAAGAAGTTTCGCTGCACGGTAGTTTTATTAATGATATTTTTCAGGATATTTTGGGATATTGCTCGGTAATTCAAGGTGCGGGGAAAGCTTGGGAAATTAACGCGGAACAAACGATATCTGATGGCGGGGGTTCTGCTGACGGGGCGATCGGCTTTTTTACGGCTGCTGACAATCCTAAAGGCAAAGCCGTTTCTCTGCAAGGTAAAGTGATTGCTCCGATCGAACTCAAGGGAGCGAAAAATGATTTAGATCGTCCCGCATCACATCAGCATCCTGCGCGAACCGAATCAGCAGTTGACCAAGGTTGGCGCTACGCTAATTATACACCAGATTGTCGCTGGATTATTGTCTCAAATTATCGAGAGTTGCGACTTTATCATACCAATAAAACTCCCGCTTATTACGAACAATTTTTTATAACTGACTTGGCGGATATTGCAGCTTTTAAGCGGTTTTACTTTCTGCTGTGTCGCCGCAATTTTTTACCTCTAAACCAAGCTCAAAGAGTTTCTGTTATTGACAGACTGTTAAAAGACTCTGACGAAGCTCAAGAGGAAATTACCAATAAATTATATCAAGAATACAAAGCAATTCGACTCGCTCTCGTCAAGCACTTTCGCTTTTCTGGGCCGCAGGATATCCCCAACCGCGATCGGGTACTCATCGAAAAAGCTCAAAAAACTTTAGACCGCGTTTTATTTATTGCTTTTTGTGAAGATAAAGGGTTGCTACCGCGAAACACCCTCAGCAACGCTCACGACCACAAAGACCAATACAATCCTAGATTAATTTGGGAAAATTATCAATCTGTATTTCGCTGGGTTGATGTGGGAAATGATGACCCTCCTGTACCGGGATACAACGGCGGTTTATTTAAATTAGATCCGGTTTTAGACGCACAATTGACTGTGCCAAATCCATTATGCAGTCTGCTTAATAAGCTGACCAGATTTGATTTTGATACCGAAGTTTCCGTCGATATTTTGGGGCATATTTTCGAGCAGTCTGTGACAGATTTGGAAGAGTTAAATGCTGAAACTACCGGGCAGGAATACAATCAGAAAAAAGGCAAGCGGAAAACTCAAGGTGTGTTTTACACGCCAGCTTTTATTACTCAATATATTGTCGAGGTTTCTCTCGGTGGTTATTTGCAGCGGCGAGAGCAAGAATTGCGCGATTTATTCCTAGGCGAAATTGCTGAAGTGTCGCTTCAGCCACCCAAGAAAACTGCAATTAAGTTTTGGAAAGCATATCGAGACGAAGTGTTGCAAAAAACGCGCGTCATCGATCCGGCGTGCGGTTCGGGTGCTTTTTTGATTGCGGCTTTTGATTATTTGATGCAGCAGTACGAAAGAGTCGATCGAGAATTAAATGCTTTGGGCTATAAGCCAAAAAACGGCAACTCCCTGGAATTTGACCGAAGCATTTTAAGCCACAACCTGTACGGCGTAGATTTGCTGCCGGAATCGGCGGAAATTACCAAACTTTCCCTGTGGTTGAAGACAGCGGAACCGGGTAAAACCCTGACTTATTTGGATGATAATATTAAAGCGGGAAACTCGATCGTCGCTGACAGTAATGTAGCAGATACAGCGTTTGATTGGAAAGCTGAATTTCCCCAGATTTTTGCTGATGGCGGTTTTGATGTTGTCCTTGGCAATCCGCCTTACGTGCGACAGGAGTTGCTATCTCCAATTAAACCATACTTGCAAGCCAATTATGAATCCTATAGCGGCGTAGCAGACCTTTATACTTATTTTTATGAACTCGGGTTAAAGATTCTAAAACCGGGGGGAGTGCTTTCGTATATTGTTACAAATAAATGGCTGAGGTCTGGATACGGCGAACCTCTACGCCAGTTTTTTGCCAGTCAAGGTTTACTAGATCAAATTATTGATTTCGGACACGCGCCAATTTTTGAAGATGCTGATACTTTTCCCTGTATTGTCGCAGTCAGAAAGCCTAACGCTTCTCTATATATCTCTGAAACTGAAAGCGAGATTGAGCAAGGTCAATTTGAACCTAATTCGCCTGTGATTGTTTGTCCGGTTCCGCGCGAGGAACTTGCGAATATCAACCTTACACAATACGTTCAACAACACGGCTATCAAATTTCGCGAGATCGTTTCACTGCGAGTGCTTGGAGTCTGGAACCTCCTGCTGTTGATGAGTTGATGCAGAAAATTCAACGAGTGGGTGTTCCGCTCAAAGATTTTGCAGGGGTTAAGCCTTATCGAGGTATTTTAACAGGATTGAATGAAGCTTTTTTAATTGATGAAGCTACTAAAAACAGTCTAGTTCAAGCAGACCCTAAATCTGCGGAAGTTATCAAGCCTTATTTACGAGGTCAAGATATTAAACGCTGGAGTCCAGAGTGGGCGAATCTTTGGGTTATTTTGCTGAAATCTAGCAGCGATAGTGTATGGCCCTGGAGTAAAGCAAACGATAAAGCAGAGGAAGTATTTGCACAAACATTTCCATCGCTGTATCAGTATATGAAGCCGATGCAAGAAAAACTGTCTAAGCGTTCCGACAAAGGGCGTTACTGGTGGGAACTGCGTAGCTGTGCTTACTACAGGACTTTTGAAAACCCAAAAATTATTTATCAGGTTATTCAAACTTTGCCACAATACGCATGGGATAATTCTAGTGCTTATGGAAATGATAAAACCTTTATTCTGGCTAACAGCGATTTATGTCTGCTAGGTTGGCTCAATTCACCGCTAATTTGGTGGTACAGCCATCGAGTTTTTACTCAAATGCTGTCAGGGGCGATTAGCCCAATGGGATATTTATTTGAAACTTTACCGATCGCACCACCAACTGACTCAATTCGTGCCGAAGTCGAATTAATTGTCAGCCGTTTAATTGAAATCGCCAAAACTAATCAACAAACTCATCAAGATGTCTTGCAATGGCTGGAAATCACTTATTTAATTGATAAACTCGGACAAAAACTCGAAGATTTTTCTGCCCTTTCCTTTGCAGAGTTCGTAGCAGAAATCAGAAAGCGAATGCCGAAAACAAAATCCTCCGATCCTCTCGGCGTTGCAGGACTAAAAGCAGTACGCGAAACTTATAATGAATATGCACCGGCCATTCAATCTCGCAAAGCTGAGGCGTTGAGACTCGAACACCGTTTATCCGATTTAGTTAATCAAGCTTACGGATTGACACCGGAAGAAATAGATTTGATGTGGAAAACAGCACCTCCACGAATGCCGATCGCGAGACAGATTTGATAGAATATTAGAGCGGTGTTTGTCTTCGTCTGGAATGTTGGGATAACAATTTTTGCCGACAAATTATGCAATTTATGGGGGATTTAAAGGTTAATTCTTGACCTTTGAGGTAATTTTTAATCTCCTGTCGTCTTGCTCCCCCCTTAGCAAGGAGGGTAAAACACCTAATGTTCTCAGCGATTTAATCCCCTGTTATCCCATCTTGCTCCCCCCCTTAGCAAGGGGGGGCTGGCAGGGTGGATTAATTGTCAAAAGAGTAAACCAGTGGGGCTAGGCTATTTGCTGACGAGCACGCGCCAGATTTAATTGGTTTATCTTGATGAGATAAACCGAAAAGTAATTCGCTAACATATTCAAGTTGATTGGC
>NZ_JAUBTB010000091.1:0-8596 GCF_036704965.1 Microcoleus sp. F10-B2
CCATCAAAATCTCAAAAATCATTTTCGGGTTCCCTCTCGTATTTTTGCCCGTATCATACCGTAATTCAGCAACGCCAAATCTAAAATCTAAAATCTAAAATCTAAAATCGATTGACCTCCTGCCGAATACGTTCTGCCTTCAAAACGGTCAATTTCAGGTAAAATTCAGGATTGAGCCGATCGCTCAACCGTTAACCAATAAGCGTTCACCGCCGTCTGTCAGGAGTATACAGAAAATGGGTCTCAAGATTATTGAAAGCTACGATAGCAGTTTTGTCCTCGAACCCAATGCTAAAACTGCACTGTTCGGTTTGTTAACCGGTGAAAGCTTTGTCAAACAAGTAGCGCTACAATTGCAATGCTCGCGCATTGAGTTTGCCGAGTTACTTTTTCAGCCAGTCCCTTACAGCAGCGAGACGCCGAAGGGAATGCCTGCGGAATTTGAAAAGTATCACGAATCGAGCGATTTTGCGATCGTCAACGTCCCGCCTAATTTCATGTTCCAGGCCAAAATATTTAAACCCAGCCGCCTCTGTGCAATTTATCGAATCTTTAAGACTTAGGTAAAGGCTGGTTAATCTGTGGTTTAATCTCAAATCTCAAATCTCAAATCTCAAATCGGATGACAGAAGAAATTCAATCTCTCGCCAGCTTAGAATTCATTCCCTACATAGACTCCGAGGGAAAATTGCCCGAGTTAGTCCGGGGAAAAATTGGCGTTTACGCGATTTTCGACAGCGAGAAAGTGCTGCAATTTGTCGGCTATTCTCGCGACATTTACCTCAGCCTCAAACAGCATTTGGTACGCCAAACCCAGCATTGCTACTGGCTGAAAGTCCAAACTATTGACAAACCCAGCCGCACTATTCTAGAAAGCATTAGAGAAAGTTGGATTGCCGAAAACGGTTCCCAACCCCAGGGTAACGGTGCTGATGCTGCCAAGTGGAACGATCCCATCGACACCAAAACTGTGATGACTGCCCAAGAAACGGCAAATTATGAAGGTATCTTCGCCGATGAAATTGCCAAAGATAAATTGTTGAAAAATGTCGCGCGGCGCGTAGAAAATGAAATTTTATTGCTGTTGAAAGCTCGGGGTGTAACTGAAGAAATTCGGTTTAATCCCAAGCTGAAAACTAGCGGATTGCTCGATTTAAAGTAAATACAATAGTCCTTACTGCGAACCGTAGGGAAACGGCATTGCCGTTTCCCTAATTCCCGCGCTGCGAACCGTAGGGAAACGGCATTGCCGTTTGCCTAATTCCCGCGCCGGACAAGGCAATGCCGTTTCCACAATCTCCGCGCCGGACAAGGCAATGCCGTTTCCACAATCTCCGCGCCGGACAAGGCAATGCCGTTTCCCTACAGATGCTCGACTACAAAGTCTCTGATATCTTATCTCCGTTTGTTAACACTTTAACAGTTAACATTTAATAGATATCGGAATCTGCAAAATTAACTCGGTTCCTCGGCCCGGAGCAGAAATACAACTGATTTGACCTCGATGTTTTTCCACTACAATATCGTGACTGATTGCCAACCCTAATCCAGTACCCCGGCCTACAGGCTTCGTAGTAAAAAATGGGTCAAATATCTGGTGGCGCACGTCCTCACTCATCCCACAACCGTTATCGGCAATGTTAATCACAACGGATTTATAGTTTTGAGTTGCGACTTTTGAATCTTGATTGGGCAGGGCAGGTGCTGACTCAGAACTTAGTGAAGTGCTGATGGTAATTGTTCGAGGAGACGGTTGAGTTTCCAGGGCATCAATAGCATTAGTTAGCACGTTCATGAACACCTGATTTAACTGACTGGCATAACAGGTGACTTTTGGCAGTTGACTGTAGTGCTTGATAACCTCAATCTCATCTTTTTTGTTTGATCCCTTCAGTCGGTGTTTCAAAATAACTAAAGTGTTGTCAATGCCTTCATGAATATTCACTGGCTTGTACTTTTGTTCCCCAAGGCGGGAAAAGTTGCGCAAAGACATCACAATCTCGCTAATTCGAGAAGCACCCTCTGTCATCGAATTCAGCAGTTTTGGATAATCCTCTGCGATGAATTCGGGTTGAATCTCGTCCAATTCGCCGATAATTTCTGCAACGGGGTGGGGGTAGTAATGTTGGTACAATTCGACGAGGTGAAGCAAATCTCGCGCATAGTCCGCCGCTAGAGCAATATTGCCGTAGATAAAGTTGACTGGATTGTTGATTTCGTGAGCAATCCCTGCCACTAATTGACCTAAAGAAGCCATTTTTTCCTTCTGTATTAACTGAGCTTGAGTTTTCTTGAGTTCAGTTAAAGTTTGTTCGAGTTGCTGGGCGTAGGATTGTGTTTGTTGGAACAATTGGCGCTGCACGAGTTGATTTGAGACGCGAGCCAAAACTTCTTGTTCGTGAAACGGTTTCGTGATATAATCTCTACCGCCAACTTCAAAGGCTTTGACTTGATCGAACACTTCATTTAAAGCACTAATAAAAATAACGGGAATGTCCTTGGTTGTGGGAGAAGCTTTCAATGCTTGGCAGACTTTGTAGCCGTCCATACCGGGCATCATGATGTCGAGCAATATCAAGTCAGGAGGAATTAACTCGATCGACCGCAGAGCTAGTTTGCCGTCGGGTGCGGTGCGTGTTTTGTACCCTTGCTGGGAGAGTATTTGAGCTAAAAGTTGCAAATTATCCGGAATATCATCAACAATTAAAATATTTCCTTTTAAGATGTGAGTTGGTTCGTAATTCATATCTAGTTCGGTAAAATAACCTTTATAGGTTTGTAATATCGCAGGTTTATGAAGTAGGGACACCGCACCGTGCCGTGTCCCTACGGGGGGATAGATCCATACGATCTATCCGGGGTGTACTTCATAAACCTGCTATCTGCTGTAATATCATTCTTATTTTGTTTCGGGATGGATGAGAGCTAGTATTTCATTGAAAAGAAACTCGTTAGCCAATGCGGCTAGAGCAGTAGCTAAAGAGTCATTTCGATCGCGAATTTGCTCAATTTGGATCGTAATTAACTCTAAATCGCACTCTATTGTGGCTTTCTCTAAAGCTGCCAGCCAATCTGCAGGTAAAGCTGCAAGAGTCTCGGCAGTGAGAGCCTCGATTTGAGTTGACTCGGGAACACTCTCGGGTTCATCGTAAATGTAACGCACTCCCAGATGTTTGTGCAGGGTGGCAAAGATTTCTGTATCTCGAAAGGGTTTGTGGATAAAGTCATCGCAATCATCTGATACAGTAACGCTTCGCGCTTCCTCAACGTTACCGGCACTCAGGGCAATAATGGGGGTAGCTTGACCTTTAACGGTGGCTTTAATGCGTTTCGTCGCTTCATGCCCATCCATCACGGGCATCCACATATCCATAAAAATTAAGTGCGGCTCAAAACTCGACCACATTTCAATAGCTTGTTGGCCGTTGCTGGCTTCTTGGAGTTCAAAGTTAAAGGCAGCGAGGAGTTCGATCAGCAGTTTGCGGTTGTCGGCTCGATCGTCCACAATCAAAATACGATAGCGCGGCTGGTTGCGTTCTAGGGCTATCGCCCGACGCGGCGGCTGCACGGGTTGAATTGCCGCCGCATCAACGGCGGTGGCGGGGATATCAAACGCGAAGGTTGTGCCGATTCCTACTTCACTGCGCACAGTAATGATGCCGCCCATCAGCTTGACAAACTGTTGGCTGATGGCCAGCCCCAAGCCTGTTCCTTGCTGAGATGTTGCTCCTGTTTTGGTTTGCACGAAGGCTTGAAAAAGCTTCTCTAACTCATCAGGAGCGATGCCGGAACCAGTGTCTTCTATTTCAAAATGTAATTGGTAATTACTGATTGGTAATTGCTGAGTTTCACGCTCCATAACCGCACTTACTCTTACCGCAATGCCTCCCTCTTTCGTAAACTTAATGGCGTTAGAAAGCAGATTAATTAAAACTTGGCGCAACTTAAGTTGATCGGTTCGGACGTATTCGGGAATATTGTTAGAGCAGTCAAATATTAACTGCAATTGCCGATCCCGTGCCTGGAGTTGAAACATCTCTTCCACCTCGTTGAGCAAGCTGCTTAATTTAAAGTCTGTTGGGTTGATGGTAATGCGTCCCGCCTCTATTTTGGCTAAATCTAATATTTGATCGATCAGAGCTAGCAAGTGTTCTCCGCTGCGGTTGATGATGCGGATATTTTCCTGTTGTTCGCGAGTGAGGTTGGTAGAGCGCTGCATCAATTGGGAGAATCCCAGAATTGCGTTGAGCGGGGTGCGGAGTTCGTGGCTCATATTTGCCAGGAAAGTGCTTTTCGCGAGGTTGGCGGCTTCTGCTGCCCAGGCGGCTTGTTGGAGCTGCACTGCTTGCTGTTGAGTGGCTTCGAGCAATTGAGCTTGTTGTAAGGCGACCCCTAGTTGAGTGCTAATTTGCAGCCCTATATTGATTTCTGCTTCGCGCCAAGTGCGGGGTGCAGAATTTTGATAGCTGGCGAGCAAACCCCAAAGTTGACTGCCGCAAAATATGGGGAAAATAACGTAGGCTCTAGCTTGAAATTGTTTTAACAGTTCCAGGTAACAAGGACTCAACCCAGCGCTGTATATGTCTTCAATTATGCGGTAAGGAACGCCTCTAGCGTACATACCGCCTTGATTTTTTTGTAGATAGGTATCCAGCACTGGTTCAGCGCTGGCTTGCAGAGTTTTCACGCTACAGCGAGAGTCTTCGACGAGATTGTTTGGTAAATTAAAATCGTCGGTTTTTTGCATTAGAGATATCCAGCCCTGAGCCATTGATTCGGCAACAAATTCCCCGCTCCAATCAGGATTAAAACGATAGATGCCGACACGATCGCATTTTAGGGTTTGTCGCAGTTCAGAAGTTGTGGTTTTGAATATTGTGTCAATATCTAAGGACTGACGGATGCGATCGATCGATCGGGCGATGGCTTGTTCCCCCTGCGCGCTTTCTCGCAAAGCTGACTCGGCTTGTTGGCGATCGCTAATATCCAAGACAGTACCCACTAAACGGCTCAACTGCCCTTGTTCGTCATAAACCGGTTTCCCTCGGACTTCAATGTAACTGAGCGAGCCATCTCTGCGGAGCAACCGCAGATCGATTTCAAAGCTTTTTCCTGAACTAGCTCGCTCGCGAATCATTGTCAGATAGCGCGATCGATCTTCTGGATGAAAACGCTCGATTAATTGTTCGGTTGGCAGCGGTTTTTGAGTCGGATCGAGCTCGTAAATGCGATAGAGTTCCTCACTCCAAGTGGTTGTTGCTGTGGCGATCTCGTGTTCCCAACTGCCAATACGGGCAATTTTTTGGGCTTCCAGCAGTCGGGATTCGGCAAACTGGCGATCGCTAATGTCGCGGGCTACCCAAACAGCAGAGCTATCGGACAGCGGCGAAATTTTAGCAGCAAACCAAACTTCTTGGTTATTAATTAGCAGACTGTAATCAAAACTAATAGTTTGTTTGGTTTCTAATGCCTGTCGAACTTGAGCGAAATAAATCTCCTCGCTTTCTTCCTGAAAAAATTGTTCGATGATGGAGTCGAGCTGATTTTCCTGATAGTTGTATTGAAAAATCCCCTTGGTGGGTATAATTTGAATGGTTTTTTCTCGGGCTTCAAAAATCAATACAATATCGGTAATACACTCAAATATTTTCAGAAATTGGTCGGTAGAACTATAAAATTTTTGTGTTAGCAAGTTGCGCTCGACCATTTCATATTGTAAGAGTTCATTAGCACGATATAAGGCGGAGGTACGTTCGGCAACTTCTGCTTCTAAAGTGCGATTGTAGTCAGTTAATATTTTTGCAGATTGTTGGCGCTGTGCGATGTTATAAAAAGCACCGATCGCATAAATAATGTTTCCGCCTGCGTCGAAAATTGGTGTGGCGCGCACCTCAAAAGGAATAAATTCCCCGTCTCGATAAAGTTCTACATCTTCAAGGAACACTGTTTCACCGCGCAGTGCTCGGAATGCGGGCAGTTCTTCAGTTGGATAGGGCTGGTTTTGGCGGTAGATTTGATAAACTTCGACTGATTCTTCTAAAGTCGCATCGGGGATAGTTTCTACGCCGAGCCAATGCTTGGCAGTTTCGTTGAAGTACACGACTTTACCCGAGGCATCGTGGATAAATACTCCCCCAGGCACGGCTTCGATAAATTGCTGGAGTTGGCTCTCCCTCTGCGCTAAAGCTTCATTTAAAGATTTTTGTTCTGCAAAAGCCTGTTGCAGTTGCGCTGCCATAAGATTGAAGGAATTGGCGAGTTCTCCGACTTCATCGAAGCGTCTAATTTCTAAAGGTCGATCCCATTCGCCTTTGGCAACTTTTTTGGCTGCGGTATTCAAGCGCATAATTGGTTTTGTCACCCAACGGGAAGTCAACAATCCGATCGCGATCGCCAGCGGCAGCGTACCGGCACACAACCACAATGTCTTGCGCGTATTTGCTTGAATGCCAGCAATGAAATCAGACTCTGGCACTACCACCACAATCAACCAATCTAAGCCGCGGAAATCTCGATACGGAGTGACGCGGACAAACTGCCGCGATCGCTTGCTCGCTAGGGTCAATTTCTCGGTTGTTTGCAGCGTGCGGAAGTTGCCAAATCGGTGGGCGAGTTGTCGAGCAATATCTCGCGTTCGGGCGTCCTTGCTGTTGGTGGCTAGCAATGGCGTCGGTTGGTTTTTTGCTGGCGTCGCCAAGGGTGTTTCTAGTGTGGATGCGGCAATCAGATTGCCCGATCGATCCGTAATAAAAGTCTGTCCCGATGCAGAGAAGTGCAGCCTAGCCAGAAAGGTATTGATTGCCGAGGGCCCATTATTATCGGTGAGGCGATCGCTAATCCGTTCTGCTACTTGTTCGATTAACCGATGCGCTACATCCTCGACTGAGTCCTGACCGCTTTTGAAAGAAAGATAGCCTACTAGCCCAACTACGCTTACCGTTTGCAAAACAAACGGAACAATCAGAACCGTTCGCAGGGGAAGCTTGCTGAAAAATTTGGCGGCTGGGCGGTTGAATGGATAAATGGACATGGGTGTGAACCAATTGTACTGGCGATCGAATTTTAACTGCTGTAGTGTGGCTTTTCGGGCAATTGGCGCGCCCTACAGGCTCTGAAATTTTTCTCCGGATAGATAGCCAACTACCAGCGAAGATTGGGCGCGGCTGTTAAAATTTGCTTCTCTCAGTTCTGTTTCTAGCTGTTGGATTTTTGAGTTATTTTTACTTACAAAAACTGTCGCAAAATTTATATTTTTTATGTAGTTGTGCTATAGTTTATTCAATTTAATTGTCTGTAAACTGCTGTTTTTTGCAAATAAATACCATTATTTATTTGCAACTTAATTTCGGTTGAATTGCCTCTGAATTTGTCAAAGTCAAGCTAGAGTAGCTTTCGGGAAGTTTATGAATATTCGGGGTAGGGACGCGGCAGTGGCGTGTCCTCGGTATCATTCCGATGCCACCGGAAACGAGATAATTCCTTTCTGCTCGGAGTTTTAAAATTAGCTGTGTTAATCAGAATATCTCCATTGCCCGTTAGGATAAATCTCTCTTTCGATAGTTTTACGAGCCAAAATGTACAAGTTATTTGTGCGTTCATCCAGTCGCACTATGTAGATAGGCTGATACATATTTGTTAGGGAGCATCTCATCGTTGTAAAAGCACTTGTTCTGGCTCCTTCATTCTTCCTCGCAGCAAGAGAGCCTCAAAACTTAGATTTCTAGCTTGGGTGCTTTGATTGAGATGCTCCCTATTTGTTAACTCGCAGCAAACTACAAAGCATTTGAGTAACTGCGCTGCGGTAGGAATAATCTTTGCTGCTGCACTCTCGCACTTTTGGTGGTTTATTAGACAGCAGTCAATCGATTTTAGATTTTAAATTTTAGATTTTAGATTGAAGGATTGGAGAATTGAAGGATTGAAGAATTGAAGGATTGAAGAATTGACCGCTGATGAATCCGGGGACTTGTGACCAAATTACTTTTGGTCGGAGTTGGCAACATCTCGCAGTCAATCGATTTTAGATTTTAAATTTTAGATTTTAGATTGAAGGATTGGAGAATTGAAGGATTGAAGGATTGAAGAATTGACCGCTGATGAATCCGGGGACTTGTGACCAAATTACTTTTGGTCGGAGTTGGCAACATCTCGCAGTCAATCGATTTTAGATTTTAAATTTTAGATTTTAGATTGAAGGATTGGAGAATTGAAGGATTGAAGAATTGAAGGATTGAAGAATTGACCGCTGATGAATCCGGGGACTTGTGACCAAATTACTTTTGGTCGGAGTTGGCAACATCTCGCAGTCAATCGATTTTAGATTTTAAATTTTAGATTTTAGATTGAAGGATTGGAGAATTGAAGGATTGAAGAATTGAAGGATTGAAGAATTGACCGCTGATGAATCCGGGGACTTGTGACCAAATTACTTTTGGTCGGAGTTGGCAACATCTCGCAGTCAATCGATTTTAGATTTTAAATTTTAGATTTTAGATTGAAGGATTGGAGAATTGAAGGATTGAAGAATTGAAGGATTGAAGAATTGACCGCTGATGAATCCGGGGACTTGTGACCAAATTACTTTTGGTCGGAGTTG
>NZ_JAUBTB010000091.1:8606-27739 GCF_036704965.1 Microcoleus sp. F10-B2
TGAAGAATTGAAGGATTGAAGAATTGACCGCTGATGAATCCGGGGACTTGTGACCAAATTACTTTTGGTCGGAGTTGACAAGAACTCGCCGATCGCACTACTAGACCTCTTGCAAAAATCCTTTCATCAATTGATGGGACGGGCCGGAGAGCCCGTCCTAATTATTTTTGCAAGAGGTCTACTGCAAATTTGTTAACTTGGCTAAAACGGCGGCGAAGAGAGCGGGATCGATCGGCTTTGTTAAGTGTTCGTTGTAACCGGCGGCGATCGCCAGATCGCGGTCTTGTTCGCTAGCATAAGCTGTCAGCGCCACAGCCGGCAAGCGCTTGATTTTGTCGGATTCGGACGATCGCACTTTGCGGATCAGCGAGTACCCGTCCTCAACGGGCATACCGATATCGCTGACTAAAATATCCGGCGGCGACTGCTGCAAAATCTCGATCGCCTCCGCAGCCGAAGCAGCCGCAGTCGCAGTCGCCCCGCACTGTTCGAGTGAAACAATCAAAAACTGGCGGTTGTCGGGTTCGTCGTCAACTACCACCACCTTTAAACCAGCCAAAATACCCGGACGCACTGGATGGGATTTCCTTTCTCCTCTCAACTGCGGCTGCTGACTCCGACGCTTTTTGATCGGCAGTTTCACCGTAAATGTCGCACCCTTGTTTTTACCGGGACTTTCGGCAGTCACAGTGCCGCCGTGGAGTTCCACCAAGTGCCGGACGATGGCCAATCCCAGTCCCAAACCGCTGTCAGCCCTAGTAAGCGAGCCGTCTGCTTGTCGGAAGCGATCGAACACGTAGGGCAGAAACTCTTGGGAAATGCCCTTTCCGGTATCCCTGACAGTAATTTGCACGCAATTGGGAATTGGGAACTTTTGCTGAGGGTAGCCGAAGTCTTGGGAATTGGTAACAGCTAACGCAGATAAGTACACTTCCACAGTTCCTCCAGAAGGCGTAAATTTCACGGCGTTAGTCAGCAAATTCGACACTACCTGCTGCAACCTCTGGGCGTCGCCCCACATCAAGCCGACTTTGGGGTCAAATTCGGACGAAACGGTGACAGACTTGGCCTCGGCGGCGAAACGAACTGAATTCAGAGCCACCTCGATCGTCTTTCTCATGATGAACCAGCCAGGTTTCAGAGCCAGCTTGCCTTGAATAATCCGGGAAACATCAAGCAAATCTTCTACTACCTGTGTCTGCACCCTCGACTGACGCTCGATCGCTTCCAAACCGCAAGCTAAATCTTCTTCCGTGTACGGGCGCGTGCGCAGCCTCTGCGCCCAGCCCTGAATCACATTTAAAGGCGTGCGCAGTTCGTGGGAAAGAGTGGCTAGAAAGTCGTCTTTCAGGCGGTTGATCGCTTCTGCTTCGGCCCGCGCGGCCTGTTCGCGATCGAGCAACTGAGCGCGTTGGGCCTCGACTTGCTTGCGATCGCTGATGTCGGCGAAGATCGACATACAGTTGATGTTGCCGTTGCTGTCGCGGACTGGAGTTGCCCACAAACTGATGTCGAGCGAGCTGCCGTCTTTCCTTTGGCGCTGGGTTTCCATGTCGGCGATCGCGTTTCCTGCGCGAATTCTTTTCAAGTTCGCCGTGAATTCCTCCCGCTTGTCTGCGGGAACGTTGGGCGCGAATTGACCTACCGCCTCTGATTCTGACCAGCCAAAAATCCTCTCGGCGGCTGGATTCCACATTTTCACAGTCCCGTCGTCGGTACTCAAAACGGTGATTGCTAGGGGACAAGCGCCGATCAAGGCTTCCAAAGTTTGATTGATTTGGGATCGCGCGGCTTCTGCTTGTTTGCGATCGCTGATATCGACGTTCACCCCGATCGTCCGCCAAGGCAAACCGCGATCGTCCCGAAACACCTTAGCCCTGGAAGCAATCCAGCCCACGCTGTTGTCCGGGCGGCAAATGCGGAACTCAATATTTAATTCCTCCCCGGAAGCCCCTGCAGCTTTTACCTGCTGTTCGGTAACAGCGCGATCGTCTGGATGCAGCATTTGGGCCCAACTTTGATAGCTGTCTAAAGCGCCGGCCGGCAGCCCGTACAAAGCCTCTAACTCCGGCGTACACGCCAGCTCGTCGGTTTGGACGTTCCATTCAAAAGTTCCGATTTTGCCTGCTTGCTGAGCGATTTGCAGCCGTTCTTGATTTTTTTTGAGTTCTGCTTCCACCCGCGAGATTTCGGTCAAGTCGATGTAGAATGCGACGATCGTCTCTGGTTCGCGATCGTCCGGGCACAGGGTCGTCCCGCCCATCAGAATCGGCACGCGGCCGCCATCTTTGCGGATGTACTCTTTCTTGAAAGGAGTTGCGACTCCCTTAGCCCGCAGTTCCCCGGCCGCTTTGGCGTCGAGGTGCAGGTATTCGGGGGGGGTCATCCTGTCCCACCGCATTTGACCGGAGAGCAAGTCTGAACGGGTGTAGCCGACCATGTTGAGCAGGGATTGGTTGGCGTAGGCGATGCGGCCGCTAAAATCGCCGATCGCAACTCCGAAAATATTTGACTCGAACAGCCGCCGGAATATGGCTTCGCTTTGCTGCATTACTCGTTTTGCTTGGTTGCGATCGGTAATTTCGGCAACCACGGTGCTGACTCCCAGCAGTGTTCCCGATTCATCGTTCACGGGGTAAAAGCTGACTTCCCAATCCCGCAAAACTCCCGGCTGTTGCCCGGTTGCGCCCTTAATTTCCAAGTCGGTCGCGGGGGTTTGCGTCGCCAGCACTTGGCGGTAAATCGGCTCTAGAATATCGGCCATTTCGGGAATCACTTCTCTGACGGTGCGCCCGAGGTGATCTGCGATCGATCGGCCGTTGATGGCAGCGAGGCATTCGTTGATGCGGGTGTAGCGCAAATTGGTATCGAGAAAGCACAGCCCGACTGGTGTGGTGTTGTAAACTAAGTCGAGTTCTGCTAGTTGGCGGCGAATGCGTATTTCGTTTTCTCGGAGCTGGTTTTGGGCTTGTTTGCGATCGGTGATATCGAGCACGAATAATGCTCCTTTGTCTGTGGAGCCTTGCAAGGTGCCGCCCCCGATTAAAATTGGGAAGCGCGTGCCGTCAGACCGGATGAATTCTTTTTCATAAGGCGCGCAACTTCCTGATGCTAAAACTTGCGCGATGGCGGCGCGATCGATTTCTCCGTATTCCGGCGGCGTGATATCGACCCAGCGAATCCGTCCTGAAACTAAGTCTTCCCTCGTATATCCAATCATTTCCAGCAAGGCGTCGTTAGCTTCACTAATTCCGCCGTCGGCCTCCCAGAAGCCGATGCCGATCATTTTAGATTCTACCACGCTGCGGCAGCGCATTTCGCTTTCCCGCAAAGCTAATTCTGTTTGTTTGGCTGCGGTAATATCTGCGATAATTAGCCCGACTCCGATTATTTCTCCCCTTTCATTTTTAACGGGGTAGTAGTTGGCTACCCAGTAACCGAAACATCCCGATTTCCCATCAGGTTCGCCGCTCATTTCTAAGTTTAAAACAGGCTGGCAGGTTTCTAAAACTTGCTGAATAATCGGCGTAAATTTGGCTGCAGATTCTGGCAGCAATTGCCGGAAGTCTTGGCCGAGATGCTGTTCTATCGGCAAACCGTTGAGTTCTGCTAAGACTTGATTGATATGGATGAAGCGCATTTCGCGATCGAGAAAGCAAATCGCTAGGGGAGATGCTTCTAACAGCGCGTCAATTAAGGCGAAGGATTGCGATGTTTGAGATAGTGCTTGCTGCGCTTCTGTGTAAAGTCTGGCGTTGTCCAGGGCGATCGCCACGCGGTATGCTAAGTCTTCTAGCATTGCCATATCTTCTGCACTGTAGCGGCGGTCCAACTTCGAGGTAAAGCAAGTGATGGAACCCATGACGCGCCCGCGGGCCTTTAGCGGTACGCAAGCGTGAGATCCGATATTGAGCGATCGCAATATTTCCATTTCTGCTGCATTTTCGGCTCCTGCTGCTAGAATCTCCTCATCCACTTCGGCAATTAGTTGGGATTTTCCGCTGCGGATTACCAGCGGATAGCCGTTAACAGCATTGTCCGCGATCGGACTTCGGATGCTGAAGTTATTAATAGTCTCAACCGTAGAGGGTTCTGCGTGAGCCACAGCGACTAGACGCACTTTTGAGTCGGTTTCGGTCAAATGAATGCAGCACCCGTCGGCGATCGAATTTACTGCTAATTCTGCTACCTTTTGCAGCACCGCTTCCCCGTCAAATGCAGCAGCCAGAATTTTGCTGACTTCTGCTAAAAATGCCGAGCGCTGCTGTTCTATTTCCGCTTTTTCTCTCGCTGTTTGCTCGATTGTTAACTGCAATCTTTGAGTTTCTGCAAGTTTGAGTTCTGTGATATCGCGGGCGACAATTAATGCCGATTCTGGTACGCCATTTTTGTCAAATTCTGGAACTACGCGGCATTGATAAGTTCTGATGCCGTTGGTTGACAATGCCTGAAATTCGATAATTTCTTCTTGACCTGTTTCTAACACTTTGTGCAGGGTTTTATCCGAACTTTGGCACAGTTCCGGCGGCATTCCTATTTCTTGAATGGTTTTACCTAGGAAGAATGAAAATGGTTTCCCTTGGCTTGTTTCAACTGCTTTATTGACATAAATACAACGCAGTTCTTTGTCAATGCGAATAATGATATCTGGCGTATTTTCTAGCAGCGTTCTCAGTTGCTGTTCGCTGCTTGCCAAAGCTGCTTGCGCTTGTTGTCTTTCCGTGACATCTCTCACCGTACCCACGTATCCGATGAGTTCGCCGGAGTCGGAGAACATCCGCGAGGAACAAACGTTAATCCAGCGCACAATCCCCTCTGGTGTTTGCAGGCGATATTCGATCGCATATTCCCCACCTTCCCGAGTATAATCTAGCCATCGGGCCAATACGCGATCGCAGTCTTCCGGGTGAATGCAATTCTCCCAACCGTCTCCTAAAAGTTCTGCCAAACTCAACCCGCAAATAGCCTGACAGCGTGGGTTTGCATAGGTGTAGCGCCCCTCAAAATCTGCCATAAAAATCCCGGCCGGCGAACAGGAACTTAAACAGCGAAATCGTTCTTCTTGAGCTTGCAGCGCTTCTTTAGCTGCTGTCAGTTCTTCTGTGCGCTCTTTGACGCAGCTTTCTAGGTTAGCGTAGGATAAAGCCAGGGCTATTTCTGCTTCTTTGCGGTCAGTAATATCGATGCCAGTTGCTATTACATATTCTACCAAACCCTCGCTATTGATGCTCACAGTATTTGACCAAGAAATGAAGCGCTTGTCGCCGTTTTTGGTGCGCCAATAATTTTGATACTCGCTGTAAGATTGTTCCGTGCCGAGTTGGGTAAAAACTGTTTGAACTGGCTCTATTTCTTCCGGAATTAAAAACAAATCCCAAACATATTTATTGAGAACTTCTGATGTCGAGTAGCCTGTGGTTTTTTCGCAAGCTTGGTTGAAGCGAACAATCCGTCCTTCGCTGTCGAGAACTACAATCAAGCAAGCCGTCGTGTCAACTACTTTGGAAATAATATTGCGTTCTATTTCTAGTTCTTGTTCTGCCGACTTTAAGCCAGAATACCAAGCGCTAACCATTGCCACAGCAAAAAGTAAAATTGCAGGAGTTGCCTTGAGTGCCAACAGTAGCACAGTTGTCAGCAGTGTTGTCAGCAGTAATGCCGTGACGGCGCTAAATGTAGCAATGCTGTAAGATTTAATGGGTAAGGGCAAGACCTGAAAGCGACTCATTTTTGTTGACCTGTAGCGATGGCACACTCGCGCTAGTTCTTGTGCCGATAAAACAACATTGTTACAACTAATTATTTGTTTTTCTATATACAAACACATTAGTCTGGGCCTGTCATCTTCCCCGAGACATATTTGGCTGAGGAAGAAGCAAGAAATTCGCCAACGGATTGTTCAACAACTTTAACGGATTTAAGGGATTGATTTTGAGGGAAAAAGGAAGATTTTTCGCACTCTCTCACTCTCCGTCTTTCTCCAGTCGTCGAAACCAAGTAATTTATCTGTGCAGCAGCTTATTATGAATGAAAGGACAAATTGGATGGGCCGATTTCTGGGAGTAAATTAAAGTGAATCACAAGCTGGCAAAAATTATCGGATTATTTTTCGCAGCCGCCACCGTCTTCGGATTTATCGGTTACGCCCTTCAAAATCCTAACTCGGCGAGCAATTCAGCGATATCGATCGGCTTTCCCAATCTTACCATCGCGGCCGTCGGGGCGATCGACAACAAACGCGATCAAATTTATCTCAACGGAACGTGGCAATTTGTCCCCGCAGTTGGCAACCCCCAAAACCCCCCCGCCTCCCCAAGCTGGGGTTCCATCTGGGTACCCGGAGACTGGCAAGAAGAAAACAACGAATTCGTACCCGGAATCATCACTCGCGGCAGCGGCAAAGATTGGGAAAACTTCAACAGCAAACAACTCTCAAAAGCTTGGTACCAGCAAACAGCCAACATTCCCGACAACTGGAAAAACCGCCGCATCTTTATCGACTTAGCCAGAGTCAGCACAGATGCAGTCATCTTTGTCAACGGCATTAACTGCGGTCAAATCGAATGGCCTTACGGCAATGTTGACATTACCAAAGCAGCAAAACCAGGTCAAAATACCCTATCTATTTTAGTCGCGGCAGTATCCGACGAAAAAGACAAAGCCGTGATTATGGGCCCCACAGAAATCTACACAAAAAAATCCAACTTGCAATCGCGCGGAATCATCGGCGAAGTGCGACTTTTCAGCCTGCCCCCGGGTCCGCTAGTTAGCGACGTATTCGTCCAAACTTCCACTAGAAAAAAGCAAGTTAAATTAGATGTAGAACTCAAAGACGTTACCCAAAACGGTCAAATTCAACTCATCGCGCAAATGCTCGATGAAAAAGGCAAAGTCGAACAAAAATTTACAGGCACGGCCAGCGTTCAAGCTAAACCAATTCAAACAGTAAAATTGCAGTGGGACTGGCCAAATCCCCGCCTTTGGGATGCGGGTCAACCCAACCTTTACACCCTGCAATTAGAAGTAAAAGGCAGCGGCATTGACACGCAATACGACCAACCTTTCGGCTTCCGCGAATTTTGGATAGAAGGGCGCAAATTTTTCTTAAACGGAACAGAGTTTCGCCTCCGACCAACCTTGCACTCAGACATTTCTTGGGAAAGCGGCACAGTAGAAGTTGCTGACCAATTAATTAACGGCTACATTAAAGCAGGTTTTAATATAGTACAAACCTGGCCTTGGGATCACGACGAACGCGGTCGGTGGCACTTTCGAGAACTGTTTTCCGAAAGGGCAGACCTCAAAGGTTTTCCAATTATGACCCCGGCATTAGATATTACTTCTATCGCTTGGAACGGCAAATGGAAAAACCGCCAGTGGAGAGACCGCTGGAAAGTGCGAATGGCTACTGAAATGCGCCGCTACCGCAATCATCCATCAGTATTAATGTGGACGACAAGTCCTAATTTTTTCGGCAACGCTGACGACCAAAATCCCCGCCGCATCGGCAAAACCAAAGTAGAAGGAACTCTCAGTCAGTCGGAAAACGAGCGTTTGCGGGTCAACACTCCCCTAGGAAATGACGCTTTAGCTGCTATTAAATCCGCTGACCCCACCAGACCTGTGATGGTACACCAAGGCGCAAACTTCGGCGATGTTTATGCGCTGAATTCTTATTTAAATATGATTCCCTTGCAAGAGCGGGAAGAGTGGATTTCTGAGTGGAGCAAAACCGGGGAAATGCCCTACATGGTAGTCGAGTTTGGGACGCCGCTGTTCGCTACAATGATGCGAAACCGCCAAGGTTTCGATCCGGTGATTGTCAGCGAACCTTGGATGACTGAGTTTGCAGCAATTTATTTTGGCAAGCAGGCTTACGAGTTGGAAACTACCGCTTATAAAGCTAAAATTCGCGAGCAATTTGTCAAGGGTCAAGAGTATCAAAACTGGCATCTTAACAAGGAGTTAGATTTTGCACCAGCTTTTCAAAAGTTGCAGCAGTTATTCAGTACAAATACTTGGCGGAGTTGGCGGACTTTTGGAATGTCTGGCGGGATGATTCCTTGGAGTGACGGACACGGTTGGGAAGTTTCTGATGCTGGCAGAACTCGGGTGGATATTGGGGAATTTCAAGCTGGTCGCCGGGGCGTTTATTTGAAACAAGTCTCGAATAATCTTTTGAATTATTTGCAGCCAGAAGGTTACACTATTCATCCTGGGGGCGAGGCAATTATGAAGAATAATAGCTCGACTTTGGCTTGGATTGCTGGTGCTAGCCCGGTTTTTACTGCCAAAGATCGCAACTTTTGGGTGGGCGGAAAACTGGCAAAGCAAGTAGTGTTAATTAACGATACGCGGGCTGCGAAAGAATTTGCGTTTAATTGGCGGGTTTTGGTGGGGGGTAAAGAAGTCAAAAAAGGCGATAAAAAAGGGATTATCGACCCGGCAGGCACGCTGTTTTTTCCAATTGACGTAAAATTGCCAAATACCATTTCTAGCAAGACTGACGGCGAAATTCGCTTGACTGCGCGAGTGGGCGATCGCCCTCATTCTGATACATTTACTTTCCGGGTTTTTGCCAATCCAGCCAAAGTCAAGGATACGCTGACAATTTTCGATCCAGCGGGCAAAACATCGGCAATGTTAAAACAGTTAGGTCATCAGCTTGTGCCGTGGAACGGTTCGCAAGTTTCATCGCTATTAGTTATCGGTAGGGAAGCGTTTTCAACCGGGGAAAAATTGCCGGGAAGTTTAGAAAGTTTTGTGCGAAACGGCGGCAAAGCAATTGTGTTTCCTCAGCGCAGGGAATGGCTGGAAAATACGGGTTTCCGGGTTGCCGGTCACGTCGGCCGCCGCGCTTATCCAGTTGACAGCAACCATCCGGCAATTAGCGGTTTAGACAGTGAAGATTTGCGGGATTGGGTGGGGGAAAGCACCCTGGTTGAAGCTTATCCAGATACGATTCAAACTGCGCCGAGAATGAGTCCGGCAAATATGCCTTGGTACGGCTGGCATTGGGGAAATCGCGGCGGTGTCAGCAGCGCTTCTATTGAGAAGCCCCACCGCAGCGGTTGGCGGCCAATTTTGGAATCTGAGTTTGATTTAGCTTATTCGCCGCTGATGGAATTGGATTACGGAAAAGGGCGGCTGATTTTAAACGAGTTGGATTTGGAAGACCATTATTCTGTAGATGCTGGGGCGGCGCAGTTAGTGCAACAAATTGTGAGTTACGGGATGAATTCTCCGGTGGTTGGAAAGCCGGATAAAGTGGTTTTAATTGGGGGAGATGAAGATGCCCAAAAGTTGGACAGTTTGGGGGTAATTTATCAGCGGGCTAATTCGCTTTCTAATGATGTTGGTTTGGTGATTGTGGGGAGAGAAGCGAATCTGAAAGATGCAGATTTGCGCGGTTATTTGAATGCTGGCGGGAAGGCGTTTTTCTTGCCGCGTCAATTGCCTGCTGCGGGTTTGGGCGTGGGTTTGCAGCAAGCGCAGGATTTCGGAGGTTCGCTGGCGGTTCCGAGTTGGGATGAGGTGAAGGGGGTTAGTGCTTCAGATTTGCGATCGCGCTCTTTTTACGATACTTGGTTGATTAAGTCTGGGGGAGAAATCGGCGCTGACGGTTTGTTAAGTCGGGTAAAAGTTGGTAAGGGCGTGGCGATTTTTTCTCAAATTGAACCGGACAGTTTGAATGCTGATACTAAGACTTATTTGCGTTTTACTCGCTGGCGGCAAACTCGGGCAAATGCTCAGATTTTGGCTAATTTAGGGGCGAGTTTTAAGGCGGATAAATCTGTGTTTAACGGTTCGAGTCGGGAGTTTTATCACTGGGATTACAAGACGGATTTTGAGAATGGGGACGATCCTTATCGGTATTATCGATGGTAGGAAGAAGGAAGTTTAGCAACGGATTCTGTAACGGATGTAACGAATGTAACTGAGATGTTGCACCATTCTCAATTACTTGCTTAGGAACAGGCAAGATGCCTGTTCCACAAGAGATAAATTTTATTGTGGAACAGGCATCTTGCCTGTTCTTGACAATGGTGCAAGATGTGAGATGTAACGGATTGAAGGAAGAAGGAAGAAGGAATAATGTATGAGTATCCAGCAGTAATTTCATAGATTCCCTGTCCAAAATTCGTCTGGTAATGGTTCATCAAAATCGTCGCTTGTCCAGATCGATCCTGCGTGCAATCCCGCTGTACGCTGCTTAGGTGGGGATGCAATGGGTGCTAAACGGACAAGGGGAATGCCGCCTTCTGTGAGAACAACCTCTATGCCTTTAAGTGCTAGAGATAATAACTCTTTTAAATTTGTCTGTGCTTCTTGCACGTCAACTGTTTTTGTCAGCATTGCAGTTATCCAAGCTAGGGATTAAAAGTGCGATCGGACAGAGGTTAGCAATTTCTATCTTAAATTGCTGATTTTATTATACTGTTAAATATCACAGGTCAAAGTGTCGCCTGAAGCGGGGGTCTAATTTGTCGGTTTTCTTTTGGTTGCAGGTGCGGCAGAGGGTTTGCAGGTTGCTGATGTCGTTGCTGCCGCCGCGCGCTAGGGGGATGATATGATCGATCGACAGTTGGGTTTCTTGTTTGGTATGGCCGCAGCTTTGGCATTGGTATTTATTGCGGGTGAATACATATTTTCTGACTTCTGGGGGAATGAGGATTCTGGGGGTGTTAGTCATGATGATTTTTAACCGCAGATGAACGCGAATTAACGCGGATGTTTTATTGATTAGCTGGGTGAGTTTTCTTGATTGAGAAGTTGGCGGCGCAAATCGTCAAGGGGGGATTCGGGTTTGCTAGTTTCTGATTCGTTGTTTTCTGGTGTTTCTTCTACTTCTGGTTCGTCTGGGCAAAATTCTACAATGACTCTGATTTTAACTTTACCTTTTTGCCAGCCTTTAGCCCCTATTTTTAAGGTTTCACAGTCTATACCGCTACCAAGCCATTTTTGTTGAACTCTACACCTTAACTGCGTATCATATTTAGTGGTATTGATTTGTAATCCTTGAGTTTTGAATGCCTCCTCAAGTGCAGATTCTAGCTGAAGAGAAATTGCTGAGTTCATTACTTGCCTAAGCCTACCTACTTTGAACATCGTAGAGTCAAAGGAACAAACATCATCATCTTCGTAATTTTCTAGAAAAATATGTTGTTGCATATTTATGATTGATTTTTTCAAAATACTCTATTAACGATTATCGGGTATTGCCTTATTTTTGGCAAGAACCGGGCGAATAGAATTCGCGTCTACACAAACAATGTCCGCCTGCGCGGACTAAGAATGTTTTCAACCCGCGAAGGCGGGTTTTGTCTGTGTAGGCGCGATTTCCAATCGCCGTAATTCCGATCGCCAAAATTGCAATCATTCACCATCCGCCGAAACGCTATCATTTTGTCCAATTACCGGCAACAAATGCTCGTGCAACTTCATCGCCTGCAAACAACTATTAATTCCCGAAACCGCCCGATCGTACTTTTCGATCTTTTCTTCATTCTCCGCTTGCAGTCGCTGGTTGCGGGCAATTTTCTCCTCCGCCTCCTGTGCCAAAGTTTGCTCCAAATAATCGCGGGCTTGATTGTATTTCTGCAAAATGTCATCAGCTTGCTTTTGGGCCATCGGCAACAAATGATCTTTCAGCGTCTTATTAACAGTTTGCCGGAAAGTTTGTCGAATTGTTTTCGAGACTTTTGGCTCGAAATCTAGTCGCAACAATTGCCGAATTGCGGGTTGGGCTTCTACCATGTTTTCGCAGTCGTAACCTTGAGATGTTTGCTGCAATGTTTGCCGGAATTGATAAATCGAAAATGTGTCTTCGTCGTAAAAACGGGGGCTTTCTCGCACGTAGCGATCACACTCAACGCCCGCCGCATTTACCAAAGCATCCGAAACCCGCTTTGATAACTCCTCTAACTGCTGTTCAATTCCCCCGTCGTTACCCAACAACCGATAAAGTAATCGATAGTATTCAGATTTGCGAACGCTGTCTTTTAAATACTGGAAAAAATTGGCAACCAGTGACTTAGTAGCCTCTACTAAAATATCTTCTAACTGATTGGCTAAATAGTAAAGAGCCTCAACTAAAACAGCAATTAAAGGTGCTGTCGCATTGCGGGGATGAGTCAGCACAGTGCGGCCGTAAGCTGCCTCAACCGAAAAGCTATCTAGCAATTCATCCAAGCGCCGGATCATCCGAGATTGCAGTTGCCGAAAGTCGGTGTCAAAAATATCGCATTTATTCATAATCATTTCATTGATTTCTGTGGCGATATGTTCCCGAAAATCCTGTCCGACTTGCTGCAATTCTTGATTTAAGCGTAAAAGTTCCTGTGCTTTCATCGCCTCAATTTCGCGGGGCTGGCTGTCCAAATTCCGCTGAATTGTTTGGTAGTGTTTCCGCAGTTGAATGCACAAGTCTTCCAAGTCGTCGGCGAGATTTTTGAACAGTTGCGGGCGTTTTTCTTCTGTGAGGTAGCGGGTGATGGCTGTGCGAAAATCTTCGATGCCGCTATCTTGAATTAATTGCTCGATTAACGGTTTTCCTTGTTCTGCAAGAATCCGCACGTAGTTTTCATTTGGTGTTTCGTAGCTGTTAACTGAAATCCTAAATTTGCTGGGAGAAAGTTTGCCAGAATTCGCGCAGTAGCGGTTAAATTCGCTGATAAATTGCGGAGTTTCTTCACTCTTATCGATAAAATCTGAATCTAACTTAAGATCTAAATCAACCCGCCCCTGACTTGCGGCAAATATTGTATCTAAACCAAAGCGATCGCGCGCTGTGCTACTTTTAATCAAACTGCCGTAAAATCCCAACAATCCGCTAGTTTTGTAAACTCTAGCAGTATCGCGAAAGTCGGAATTAATCAGATTTTCTAAGCGCTGTCGCAGTTGAGTGTTGTACCAAGTTTCGTCGATGCGGTTGAAAATGTAAAAAAGTCGATCGCGAATTCCTGGATTTCCCCGTGTCTTTTCCATCAACTCGGTTTCTTCCGTCGTCATTTCCCCAGACGAAGCTGCTTTCAAAACGCAGACAACCGCCGAAGTATCAGGGCTTTCAATCTTATCATAAGTCAATTCTGCATCCCGCTGCACCGGCGCATCAATTCCCGGCGTATCGATAATAATATTCCCATCTTGTAGCAAGGGATGATAACAGTAATATTCAACTCGCTTAAGTACAGCACTGTTACTACCGCGACGGGCATAACTAGCAGCTTCCTTGAGATTGGAAAAGTTAAACTGTTCCATCGAGTAGGTAGCGTTTTCGAGAGTTTGGATGCGATCGCGATTTGCCTCAAAACCTTCTAATAGCAGCATCAAAGCCTTAGCTTTTTTGGCTGCCTCGGATTTATTTTCGCCGCCTTCCCTTTCAATAATTATGTTACATCCCTGAGACAACAGCGACAATACATCTGTTTGATTAATATTAATTTCAGTAGCTAAACCTAACTGATGGCAAAGCACAGCAGCTTGCTGGCTAATCTCAAATTCACTCAAAAAAGTGAGGACAACGCGCTCTTTTTCCGGCTCAGCAAAGGCGATATAACATTCAGTACCAGTCGCGTGTCCTTCAGCACTGTAGAGCAATTCTCGCTCCAGCAAAGCATTAATTAGCATCGATTTTCCCGCACTGAAAGCGCCAGCAAACACAATTTCAAACTCAGGAGAAATTGCCTTTTTCAGAGAAGCTTGTACCGCCGTGATATCTTGTTGTCGCAAAGACGATTCCTGACGCAGCAGTTGCACTAAAGAATCAACTTGCTCTTGCAGATTTGTGCATTGAGGGGGCATTTGAGTCATGGCTGCAGACTGCTCCTGATTGTGGGAAAATTACCTTGTTGTTAATTCTCTGCTAGTTCAGGAATAATCACAACAGTAATTTTACTTATGCGAGCCAGGATTGCTGAAAGTACGATCGGCTATTCTGCGGGTAAATCTTGTGTTTGCAGCCAAGCTGTTAAATCTGAGATGTCGTTAAAATTTAACAAGGCTTCTCCTAAGTTTTCCAATTGGTCGATCGACAATTCCCCGATTTGAGTTTGAACTTCGGGAGTGACAGCACCTACACGACGTTCCAACAGACGAACAATCAGTGCTATTTGTCCTACTTTGATTCCTTCTTCTCTTCCTTCTTCTCTTCCTTCTTCTCTGCCTTTTTCTGTTCCTATTTGCACTGCTTTAGAGATTGCACCTCGCCGATCTTGGATATAAATCTCCTGTTTTAGCAAGTCACTTAACTCGTCACGATTCAAATTAGCTCTACTTGCTATTGCAAATGCTTTATTGATTTCTGGTACAACTTGCATTGTTTCAGGTACTGTGTTTAAGTCTCTGGCAGTTTTGAGAAAATAAAGCCATTTGTCGGTCAAAGTTTCTAACTCCTCCAGACTTTTTTTAAACTTGGGTAATTCAACAAAAACTAATTCGATATCGTAAATAGGATAATCACTTAAAAACTCTCTTTCTTTCAGAACAAACCGCGAAGTTACTTTGTCAAAATCCTCAAACATCTCAAAATCAGTGATTGTCAAGGCAATCACTGGATTTAACATTACATATCGATCTGCTGTTTCTAATTGGGTGGAATAAGCTTTAGCTGCATTGTACAAAATTCGCTTTTCAAAAGCCTCTACGTTCAAAACCTGCATCTCGATAATGACAGTTGTGCCGTCATTTAAGTTGGCTCTAATATCTAAGTAAGTATCCTTAAGACCTCGAATTAGCGGTAATGAATAAGGATCGACGATTTCTAAACTTTCGATGGTGGGCTGATTGTCATACAGCAAGGCATTCAAAAAACTCATGAGAATGTCTTTGCTATTTTCCGAACCGAAGATTTTTTTGAAAGCAAAATCAGTTTTAGGATTGATAAATGTCATCATATGGGTAATGGGTAATTTCTCTGTCGTGTTGTTGGTTGTTGGTCAGGTGTGCAGTGCCAACCCTACAATTAATTATACAGACAAATCCTGGCGTGGTTTAAAAGTCTCAATCTGCCGCAACTTTTCGTATAATTCCCGTTCCTCGTCGCTAATTTCCTTGGGAATTAACACCTGAATTTCTACCAATTGATCGCCCCGATCGCCATTTCCGGTCGGATAGCCCTTGTTAGCCAGCCGCAACCGCTTTCCAGAGGTTACTCCAGGCGGCAATTTCATCTTTACCAAGCCGTCCAGCGTCGGCACTTCAATATCTCCACCCAACACCGCTTCGCTGGGAGTTAGCGGCAATTCGCAGCAAACATCCGACATTTCCAATCGAAAAAATGGATGGGGAGAAACCGTGATTTTCAAATATAAATCTCCGCCGCCTATACCTTGATTTCGCAAGCGAATCCGCTGCCCTGATACCATAGCAGGAGGCAGATTTACCTCGATCGCTCGCCCGTCTTCCAAACGAATTCGCTCGGTTCCCCCGGCATAAGCTTTTTCCAAGCGCAAAGTCAGCCTCGCGTCAATATCTCTTCTGATTTCGCGATCGTCCATTTCTCTAACTTCCCTTCTGATTTCGCGATCGACTGTTTCCCGTCGCATTTCGCGATCGACTGTTTCCCGTCGCATTTCGCGATCGTCCAAATCCCTTCTAGCAGGGCGAGAATTAGCAACATAACTCGTTTTCTTAGAAGCCGTACTCCACGGTTCAGAGGAGGCAAAGCCCGGTGCATCATTCGCTGTCGCCATCCTCACTTCCCGGCGTCTTCCTAGCACTTGATCGAGAAATTTATTAAAATCAGAGTAATCGCTAAAATCGACATCTTCGCCCGGTTTTTTACGGCTAGTTTTACTGTTTCCCCAAGTTTTAAAATTGGGAAGCCGCACCCCTTGCTTGCCTTGAAATCCCTTTTGTTTCCAGAATTTACTAAATTGGTCGTATTGAGTTCGCTTGTCGATGTCGGAAAGAATATCGTAAGCTTCATTAATATCCTTAAACCTATCTTCAGCAGATTTATCCCCCGGATTCACGTCAGGGTGCAACTGTCTCGCCAGCCGTCGATAGGCTTTCTTAATCTCATCAGCCGAAGCATCTCTGGGAACTCCCAGAATTTGATAGTAATTGCGAAAGTTCTGCATAGTTGGAGAAGGAAGAAGGAAGAAGGATGAAGGAAGAAGGAAGAAGGATGAGGGAAGAAGGAAGAACGATGAAGGAAGAAGGAAGAACGATGAAGGAAGAAGGATGATGTTTTATCCTTGTAGTCTGTTGATTGTACTGACAATTAATCGTGTGAGTTCATCTGCTTCTTTGATAACTGGTGAGATTTTTTCTGGTGCTGCTAACCCCACTCTTTCAGAAATCACTAGATGAGTATCCAGTTCTCTGAGCGAACCGAGAGCTATTCGCAAATATCGAATATACTCTTGTCTAGTAAAACGCCCATATCCCTCCGCAATGTTAGCTGGTATTGATACAGATGCACGGCGAATTTGACTGGTAATACCATAAAGTTCAGACGAATGAAAAGATTTAGTTAATTCGTAGCAAAGTTGACAAAGATAAATACCCCGCTGCCAGACGTATTGTTCTCTATGGGTCATACAACATAATTTTCTCCTTACTTATCATAGTAATCTTTATCTAATTCAAAGAAGTCTAGTCTAGGAGAGGAGAAAGAAAGGAGCTGAGAAGAATTAGGAAAAGAGCCGTCACAAATTCTCTGCTGAAATTCCGCTATTTTCCTTCTTCCTTTTTACCTCTTCCTTCTTCCTTCTTCCTTCAATTAGAGCCAATCATCATCATCATCCCAATCGTCGCTTTGATTTTGATAAGGGCGAGTTGGGCGATTAGCACTGCTTCTGCGCTCGCCCATTCGATCGTATGAACGATCGTATGAACGATCGTATGAACGATCGGGAATTGGATCGACAGTCGATCGCCTGTACGGCTTAGGATTGGTATAATAGCTGCTTTCATCGCTGCGCCGCTTGGTACCGTCGCCCGTAAAAGTCCGCTTCACAGACTCAAAGAAATCGTCATCATCGTCATCCATCGCAAACGCGGAAACTTCCCGGCTCAAATCGTAAAGAGCATCCTGCAAATCCGATCCAACTTGGTCAACTCCCCGCTCGTCGTTGCGTTCCAAACTGTCTCGCAATTCCCGAATTAAAGTTTCAATTCGCTGGCGGGTTCTTTGAGCAAACTGCATTCCGCGATCGAGCGCAACTTCCCGCAACTGCCGCTCGGCTTGATAAGCTAAAGCTTCAGCGCGATTGCGTTTTTCTACCTTTTCTCGCTGCAACTTATCAGCTTGAGCATACTGTTCGGCATCGCGAATCATTTGATTCACTTCCTGCTGAGTCAGCGTCGAAGCACCTTGCACAGTAATGCTTTGTTCCCGGCCGGTAGTTTTGTCCAAAGCAGTCACCAACAGCATCCCGTTAGCATCAATATCAAAAGCTACTTGTACCTGCGGAATTCCCCGCGGTGCCGGCGGAATTCCAGTTAGTTTAAACCGTCCCAAAGACTTATTATCTCTGCCTAATTCCCGTTCCCCTTGAATTACGTGAATTTCTACCACAGTTTGGTTGTTTTCAGCAGTAGAAAAAATGTCCGATCGCCTGACGGGAATAGTAGTATTCCGAGGAATCAGTTTTTTCATCACCCCGCCGATCGTTTCCAAACCCAGCGACAGCGGCGTCACGTCCAACAGCAGCACATCGCGGACATCGCCACCCAAAATCCCCGCTTGAATTGCCGCACCCACCGCCACGACTTCATCGGGATTGACATTTTGATTCGGTTCTCTATCAATCAAGTTGCGAACAACTTCCTGCACCAAAGGAATGCGAGTCGAACCGCCGACTAACACCACTTCATCAATGCGAGAAGGACTCAAATTTGCATCGGCTAAAGCTTGTTTCACCGGCCGGCGCAGCCGCTGCACCAAATCTGTGCACAGCCCCTCAAATTGACCGCGAGTCAGCCGCGTTTCCAGATGCAAAGGCCCGTCTTCATTCGCATCGATAAACGGCAAATTAATCTCCGTGACACCGACTCCCGACAGCTCAATCTTGGCTTTTTCTGCCGCTTCGATCAGGCGCTGCAAAGCTTGGCGGTTCCGTCGCAAATCAATTCCTTCTTTTTCTAAGAATTGATCTGCCAACCAATCAACAATTTTGGAGTCAAAATCATTGCCGCCCAATTGAGTATCGCCGCTAGTTGCTTTAACTTCAAATACTCCATCTCCCACGTCTAAAATCGACACATCAAAAGTACCGCCGCCCAAATCAAACACTAAAATAGTTTGACTTTCTCGCCTCTCCAAACCATAAGCCAAAGAAGCCGCTGTCGGCTCATTTAAAATCCGCTTGACTTCAAGTCCGGCAATTCGTCCCGCATCCCGCGTCGCCTGTCGCTGCGAATCGTTGAAATAAGCGGGAACAGTAATTACAGCCCCCGTTACCTCTTGTCCGAGATAGCGGCTGGCTTCATCGGCCAGTTTCCGCAAAACCATCGCCGAAATTTCCTCTGGGGCAAAATCTTTTTTCAGGCGGGGACACTTGACTTTGATGTTCCCGTTTTCGTCGCGGCGAGTTGTGTAAGGGACGCGCTTCGATTCAGGAGTCAGTTCGGTATATTTGCGTCCGATGTACCGCTTGACGGCGTAAAACGTGTTTTGGGGGTTGAGAACAGTCTGGCGTCTGGCCATCTGTCCCACAAGGCGTTCTCCTTCCTTTGTGAAAGCGACTACCGAGGGAGTTGTCCGCATCCCTTCTGCATTGGCAATCACAACCGGTTTGCCGCCTTCCATGACGGCTACTACTGAGTTTGTTGTTCCGAGGTCAATGCCAACTACTTTACCCATGCGTCAGTTGTCTCCTGTGGCGTTGTGTGTAGCCTTTTCAATATAAGCGTTAAGTATGATTGCATTTATTGTACCGCGTCGAGAAGCGGGGGCTGCGGGGGGATTGCCTCACCTGCGGCTGAGGTTGCTGGGGTTGGCTGGGTGCGCGCGGCGGGTTGCGGGCGCGTGTAGGTGGAATTTGCGTTAACCCGGATCGGCATTATGTGTTGGGTTTCGTTGTACTGGCCCAACCTATGCTGTTTAAACGGGTCTTCTGGGTTTGCGGTGATAAGAAAGACTAATTAGAAAAGCAAGCTAATAGTCGATCTCGAAAATTGTCAAA
>NZ_JAUBTB010000092.1:0-27366 GCF_036704965.1 Microcoleus sp. F10-B2
AGGTTTGTAAAGGGGTTTGGCGACAGTTTAACTGATGAGTGTGATTAGGAAAGCTGATGACAGGAGAGAGATGGGCGTAGCTTGCGGGGCGGGACGCCATCGCCCCCGCGCGAAAAGATATGCCAGCCTGCACGCGGGGCGCACCTCAACCCTAACGAACGGGAGCGATGGGAGTTGGAGAAGGTGGAGAAACAGGAGCGATGGGAGGTGGAGAGGCCGGGATGCGAGGAGGTGGAGAAATCCTGAACTGCTGAAGTTGCTGCGGGGTGAGCGATCGCAAAATTCTCAGTCCGAGAGTGTCTCGGGAGATGCTTAAAGCGTAGGATGGCTCCAAATACGGGCGGAAATTTGATTTGTTGTTCAAATAGCTTTCCATGAATGCTAGGCTGAGTCCGCTGAGGTAGCGGCGGGCTAAAGCTGGTTCGGGCCCGATCGCCTCTGCTGGTGGCAAAAAGAGGCTTTGAGGGGATTCCTCGATCGTTGAGAAGTGAGTCCCGTTGATCGTCAATACCAGATATTTGTTGAGCGATGTCAGCCATGTGAACGGTTGAATTTGTTCGAGGAAAGCGGGGGCGACGGTATCGGCGCTGCCTGCTATTACCATGACTGGGATTTGGATTTTGCTGAGGTTTGTTTCTCCCAGAATGCTGCTGACGATCGGGTTGATGGCGATCGCAGCTTTAATGCGCGAGTCGCCGAAATTGTACTGGTTGCGCTCTAGGCCGCGGGCGCGGCACTGCAACAGCAGGGAGAGGTTCCAAGTTTCGTTTTCGAGCTGGCAGTCTTTGTCTAGCTGTCCAAAATTAATCCCTGCCCCGGCTAATGCTAAAGCCGTATAGCCGCCGAAAGACTGGCCGATGACACCGACTCGCTGCAAGTCGAGCTGCCCTTGGTAGGCCGGATCGGTTATGGAAAGTTTGGTTAAATAATCGAGCAGGTCTTTGATGTCGAGGGGGCGGTTGACAAATTCGGCAGGTTCTGCTACTTCACTGGCTCTGCCTGTTACTAAGTTTTGGATTTGTTGGGCGTTGCTGCCGGGGTGTTCGGGGACGGCGACGGCAAAGCCGTAGGAGGCTAGGTGTTTGGCTAAATATTGGAAGGAAAGGCGATCGGAACCTAAACCGTGGGAAATTACTACTACTGGGGCCGGTTGCGGGCTGCCCTGCGGCAGGTAAATGTCCATATCAAACGTGCGAGGGCGATTTGGACTCGTCAGAGTTACCGATGATTTTTTCCAAGTATAGGGGCCCGGTAGCTGGGGCTGCAGCATTTCGGCGGGCGGTATGGCGGGTTCTAAGGCTGCTTGTGCTTCGGACAACTGGACGACTCCGGCGATCGTCTGATTGGAACGGTTGATCAGGGATGTCAGCTCGTTCCCGATAGCCAAGCCGCGGGCGATGTCAATCCTGATGCCGTAAGTGGGGAATTTCCGCAGGACGTTGAGAATTGTCAGACCTTCTGGATCTGAGGCTGCTAAAATCAGGGCGGCTCGGATGGCATAAAATCCCGGCTGCCGAGCTTTGGTTTGAATTACTCGGCCCAAGCGTTTCAGCAGCACTTCTCCTTGAGGCGTGTAGAGGAATTGGGCGATCGTCACGTGGCTGATTTCAGCTTTCGCTTGCAGGGCGCTGCGAATCTCCGCTAGCTGTGCTTTTTTGACGTACTGAGCGAAGCCGTCCAAGTTAGAGTCTATTTTGCCTTCTTTGGCGAAGAGTGCCAGGGATTCGATCGGAACCGATTCTTCTAGCGGCCCGTAAGTTACGTAAATTCGTTCGGCACCCATTGCCGGTGCGGCGGTGCAAACAGCCGTGAATGCAAACAATCCTAGGTATTTTGGGGCGATCGACCGCCGAGTGCCAAGGGCAGCAGTGGAGAGACTCGGAAACACACAGTTCATAACTTTCACACCTAGGACTTCTAATCATTAGTCGGTGAAACGATGTAAATTGTTTCGCCAATATTTAATGCCCGAAAATCGATCTGTTGCTTCGGATGCTTCGGAAATTAGGTTATCGTGGGAAGCATAGCCAAAAGAGCAATTTTCAGACCTGACAAGACTAGCTGAAATTTAAAATTCAACGCCGAGGGGTCAAACCTGCTGGAAGGCCCAGCGATGATTTTTTCAGCTATGCAAGATATTTTCGATCGAGTTTGCAACTAAAGTCTGAGTGAGAGAATTTATCATGTTTAATGCAACTGCTATCCTGATTGACGCTTTTGTGCAAGAGCTGCAGGCCGGCTACCGCCGCACCTACGGCAAGTACAAGCCTGACTACCCTGAAATTATTGCCTGGGCGGGGACTATGGCTCTGGAAAATATCGCTAACTGCGATGCTTTGTACCACAATGTGGAACACACAATGCTCGTGGCTTTGGTGGGACAAGAGATTCTCCGGGGCAAGCATATTCGCGAAGGGGGAGTGTCGCCCGAAGATTGGCTGCACTACCTGATCTCGCTGCTGTGCCACGATATCGGCTACGTCAAAGGTGTTTGCCGCCAAGACCAAGAAGCTGTGGGACTCTACGCTACGGGTATTGACGGGGGCATGGTTTCTGTGCCGGTCGGAGCCACTTCTGCCAGTTTAACTCCTTATCATGTCGATCGAGGAAAACTCGTAATTGACGAACGCTTCGGCGGCCACACATTAATTGATGCCGAACAAATCAAGCGCAATATTGAATTGACGCGCTTCCCAGTCCCTGCTAGCGAAACTCATCAAGACAGAAACAATTATTCTGGACTCGCCCGGGCCGCCGATTTGATCGGTCAGTTGAGCGACCCTAATTACCTGCGAAAAATAAGTGCGCTGTTCTACGAATTTGAGGAAGTCGGCACTAATAAAATCTTGGGCTACAAGTCTCCGGGAGATTTGCGGCAAAATTACGCCAAGTTTTATTGGAACGGAGTTTTTCCCTATATTCCAGCAGCTTTGAACTACTTGGAATTAACCCAGGGAGGCAAACAGATTATTGCCAACCTCTACGCTAACGTGTTTCAGGTAGAACACGCTGAACCGATCGCTTTCAACAAAACAAACGCTCAAGAATTCATCAAATCCCGTGCCAATGGCAACTTGAACGGCGAAAAAGATAGTGATAATCTTCAAGCTTCCATGTCCGGGGACAACAAGAAATTTAGCGACTTTTTTGACCTAAATTTGTGATGACTTAACCAGCCTTATGCTGAAGCAAATCGAGCGAGCCAGCAGAATTAGGATAAATCTTTTTCCCTAGTTGCTGACTCGTCTTTTTATCAGCTATAATATAGCTAATAAATCGGTGTTTGTTAAGGAGAGTTACGTCATGGCAAACAACAACATTGAAGTCGTTTTTAGCTTTGATACAACTGGCAGTATGTACCCTTGTTTGACGCAAGTTCGTCGGAAAATTAAAGAGACGGTAACGAGACTGCTCGATGAAATTCCTGGCATTCGCATTGGCATTATTGCTCACGGGGACTATTGCGACGCTGACAGCACTTACGTAACTAAACACCTCGATTTGTCAGGCGATGTCGGCACGATTTGCAATTTTGTTCAAAATGTAGAGCCAACAGGCGGTGGCGATGCTCCAGAATGTTATGAATTAGTCTTGCACGAAGCTCAGTCACTTTCTTGGACTCCAACTAATTCCAAAACCTTGGTACTGATTGGCGACGACATCCCGCACGCACCCGCTCAAACTCCTCAAAAACTTAACTGGCGTCAGGAAGTAGATAAGTTAGCACAGATGGGAATTGCCGTTTACGGCATCCAAGCTCTCAACCGCCAGCACGCTACTTTATTTTACAAAGAACTAGCCGAAAAGTCGGGCGGTTTTCACCTCAATCTAGACCAATTTTCCTACATTACAGATTTCTTTTTAGCAGTTTGTTACCAACAGTCGTCTAACGAACAACTGCAAGCTTACGAACAAGAAGTTGTCAGTGAAGGTCGCATGAATCGCGGATTAAACAAAATGTTTAATACCATGCTGAAGCGGGAAGGCGTTGCTGTTTATGAATCAGCAGAATTGCGAGCCGTAAAACCGGGGAGATTTCAGATTCTAGAAGTAGACAGCGAGATTTCCATTAAAGCTTTTGTTCTGGAGAATGGTTTGACTTTTAAAACCGGGCGCGGGTTTTATGAATTTACTAAAACCGAAACTATCCAAGGTAAGAAAGAAATTGTGCTGATGGACCGTTCGACAGGGGATTTGTTTGAAGGAGAAGCGGCGCGAGAAATGTTGGGTTTGCCAATGGGCGAAACAGTTCGCATCAAACCGAGCAATCTAGAAAAGTATGCGGTTTTTGTGCAAAGTACCTCGGCAAATCGCAAGCTGATGGGGGGAACTCGTTTCCTTTATGAAGTTGAAGATTGGGATCGTTAATTAATCTTAAATGTCCAAACAACAACCGCAGATAGATGCAGATCGGGGTAAAATCTCTATTCTCTGTGTTTGTGTTACGGTCTGCGGTTAAAAATATACACTTTCAAATTAATATGCAACACAAAATCCAGCAGCAAATTCAACAGTTGAGGCAGCAGCTACAGCAAGCTAGCTATGCTTATTATGTTCTCGATGCGCCGATGATGCCAGATGAGGTGTACGATCGACTTTATCGCCAGTTGCAAGACTTAGAATCAGATTATCCGGAATTAATTACTGCCGAAAGCCCGACTCAGCGCGTCGGAGAACAGCCTGCTACTCAATTTTTTAGCGTCAAGCACAATATTCCTCTCTACAGTTTGGAAAATGCTTTTAATTTTGAGGAATTTGCTAAATGGCAGGAACGCTGGCAAAGAGTAGCACCTCCCGTAACCCCCGGTCAAGAGGGAAATTCACCCCCCCTAACCCCCCCTGATCAAGGGGGGGGACAAGAGGGAAATGTACCGCCCCTAACCCCCGGTCAAGAAGGAAATTTACCCCCCCTAACCCCCCCTGATCAAGGGGGGGGACAAGAGGGAATAACATCTTCAATTAGCAATCAGGAAAACAGGGAAATTACTCCCCCCCTTAGCAAGGAGGGGTTCGGGGGGGTTTCCTATGTTTGCGAGTTAAAAATTGACGGTTCTGCTTTAGCATTAACCTATGAAAATGGAATTTTAGTTCGGGGTGCGACGCGGGGAGACGGCATTGCCGGAGAGGAAATCACTCAAAATGTCAAGACTATTCGCTCGATTCCTCTCAAGCTCAATTTAGACAATCCGCCGCCTGTTGTGGAAGTGCGGGGAGAAGCTTTTTTGTCTTTAGCTGTGTTTGAAGAAATTAATCGAGAACGAGAAAAATCCGGGGAACAATTGTTTGCGAATCCTCGCAATGCTGCTGCGGGTACGCTGCGGCAGTTGGATTCTAAAATTGTGGATAAGCGCAGGTTGGATTTCTTTGCTTATACTCTGCATTTAGATGAGGATAATGAGGAGAAGACGCAGTGGGGATCGCTGGAATTATTGAGAAGAATGGGGTTTAAGGTGAATCCCTATCGCAAAATTTGCTATGCTTTGGATGAGGTTCGGGAGTATTACGAATATTGGGATACTGAGCGGCGGAATTTGCCTTACATGACGGATGGGGTTGTTGTTAAGATTAATTCGGTTGGGCTGCAAAAACAATTGGGTTTTACTCAGAGGTTTCCGCGCTGGGCGATCGCCCTTAAGTATCCCGCTGCCGAAGTCCCTACAATAGTAGAAGCTGTCACCGTACAAGTAGGGAGAACCGGGGCTCTGACCCCTGTAGCGGAACTCAAACCGGTGCAGTTGGCGGGGACGACGGTTTCGCGGGCTTCTCTCCATAATAGCGATCGACTTTCCGATCTCAACCTGCACATTGGCGATACTGTAATTGTCAGAAAAGCTGGGGAAATCATACCAGAAGTTGTGCGAGTTTTGCCGGAACTTCGCCCCCAAAATGCGAGATTTTTTCAAATGCCTAGTTGCTGTCCTGAATGCGAACAGCCTGTGGTTCGGGAAAAAGGGGAGGCCGTTACTCGCTGCATCAATACATCTTGTCCGGCGATTTTGAGGGGTTCGCTAATTCATTTTTGCAGCCGGGATGCTCTGGATATTAACGGTGTTGGGGAAAAGTTAGTGCAGCAGATGGTTGATAGCAATCTGCTCAATTCTGCGGCGGATTTGTACGATTTGACTGCGGAAAGATTGATGAGTTTGGAACGCATGGGTAAGAAGTTAGCAGAAAAGTTGGTAAGTGCGATCGCCCAATCCAAAAATCAACCTTATTCGCGGGTACTTTACGGCTTGGGCATCCGCCACGTCGGCAGCGTGAATGCTCAATTGCTGACAGAAAGGTTTGCCAATGTGGAAGAGTTAGCAGCGGTATCGGCGGCATCGATTGAGGGCGTTTACGGCATCGGGCCGGAAATTGCTCAAGCTGTTTATCAGTGGTTTCGAGTTCCGGCAAATCAAAGTTTAATTGCACGGTTGAAAACTGCGGGATTGCAATTGCAGTCAGAAGTTAAAAGTCAAAATTCAGGAAACACAAATTTACAACTTGCAGGCAAAACCTTTGTGCTGACGGGAACTTTGCCCACTTTGAAACGAGATGAAGCTAAAGATTTGATTCAAAAAGCAGGAGGTAAAGTCACAAGTTCTGTGAGTGCAAAAACTGATTATGTGGTTGTGGGAGAAGATGCGGGTTCTAAGTTGGAAAAGGCTCAATCTTTGGGAATCGAACTACTTTCGGAAGCTGAGTTATTGGAACTGCTATCCAAACCATAAATGATTGGTGAAAGTCAATATATCTCTCTTTGCTCTTTCTCTGCGCCCTCTGCGGTATCTGCGGTTCGCAAAAAAAGCTGATTCACTTCAGCCGTTTTCAAAGAACATCGCCAACAATTCTATTACCGTCGGTGCAACATAGCCGATCCTCTTCGAGGCATCCGCTAACGCGAATTGCGCAATACCTCAAAAGGAATAGAAATCGGGATCGCACTTGCTGAATATACATACTTCGCCGGGGTGCTGCCCGAATCGGTTGTCGGTACAGGCTAGTTTTGCTAAAATTTGATAAAGTTTGCAATAGCGATCGCAACTGCGAGCTTAGCCAAATCCCAGCAATCATAGGAGATACATTATGTCTGAAATTCCAGCAGAACAAACACAAACAAACTTGACAACTCCAGAAATAACTACCGAAAGCTCAATTTCTGGAGTGGAAAACGTGAAAAACAGTTTGGGAAACGTCCTAAATAGTTGGAAATTGAAAGTAGGATTAGGAGTTGCTGTACTGTTTGCAGTGTCGCTATTTGTATTCTACTGGCAGCATATGATTGCAGTCGTAGGTATGAAGAGTTGGTCGGCGCGATCGGGAGCTAACCCGATCGAATGTATGGTAAGAGATACTAATAACGACGAGTATGTCAGTTGCAGCGCCCTCCTCGACCAGCAGATTGTCCCTCTTGAGTGCAGTTCGAGTTTGTTCAATATCGGCTGTCGAGTCAATTACGGAACTGCGGCCCCAAATCCGAGACAGACCAACCCTAGATAGAGCATCTCCGCGTTAGAGATGATTGTTGAACGAACAGATTTGCTACTTAAAATATGGGACTTACAAAAAAACTCTCACCGTGAAAATCCTCCAGCAATAAAGAGCGGAAAACTCGGGTTTTTCTTGTTTTAAATTAGCAGGTAAGTTGACTTGCCTGCTATTGCCATTAAGTGCCTGTTTTTGATCCGAAACGACAACTGCTGTTGAGACCAGGCGTAGGGCGTTAACGTAAAATATTTATCCTTATATGACAGGGCGTTTTAAGTTTAATTAGAAAGCTAATTAGCGTGAATTGGCGAGATTCTACTTTTCCTACTTTTGTGAGATTCGCCACTTAGACTTAATTCTATCAAAAACATCACTACCCGAGATGACGCCACAATGCACCTGACAGCGAGAGCTGCTGAGTAATAGTTGAATAATGTTAAAAATTATTTATTAATTTTTGTTACCCAACATTCAAGGTGTCAAAGGTATGCTATAAAAATAATCATCTATATTGAATAATATTTCCTTCTATCATTGAAACCTAAAAATGATCGAAATTAACGGCTACCAGATTATTGCTCAGATTTACGAAGGTGATAACTCAATAGTATATAGAGGCATCCGACAACAGGATAATCTACCTGTTATCCTGAAAATGCTCAAACAAGATTATCCGACTCCTGCTCAACTCACCCGCTATCGACAGGAATATGAAATTACACGGAATCTTAATCTAAAAGGGGTCATCAAAGCTTATAGTTTGGAAGAGGATCACAGAAGGGTAGTTATAATCTTTGAAGATTTTGGTGGCAATTCTCTCAATAAATTGATAAACAACTCTGAACAAAAGCAAGCCATTACCTCTTTAAACAAATTCCTCGACATCGCGATTCAAGCAGCCGAGATTTTGGCTCAGATTCATGCAGCCAATGTCATTCACAAAGATATTAACCCAGCTAATCTTGTTTGGCATTCAGAAACAAACCAACTCAAAATCATTGACTTTGGCATTTCCACTCAACTAACCCGCGAAAATCCCACCCTAAAAAATCCCAATGTCCTAGAAGGAACTTTAGCCTATATTTCACCCGAACAAACAGGAAGAATGAATCGCTCCCTAGATTACCGCACCGACTTTTACTCCCTTGGTGTCACTTTATATGAGTTACTGACAGGACAACTCCCTTTTGAAACAAATGATGCACTGGAGTTAGTACATTGTCATATCGCCAAACTACCCATAGCCCCCAATCAAAATAATCCAGAAATTCCCAAAGCCGTGTCAGATATCGTGATGAAACTGATGGCAAAAACCGCAGAGGAGCGATACCAAAGCGCCTTCGGGATCGGAAATGATTTAGCAGAATGTTTGCATGAGTTACAAACGACAGGAAATATATCAGATTTAACTTTGGGAACTCAAGACATTTCCGAGCAGTTTCAAATCCCGCAAAAACTCTATGGACGCGAGGCAGAAGTTGAAACACTACTAAGAGCATTTAAGCGCGTAGCAGAACCGCAAAAATCTCAAATAGAAATGATGCTCGTTGCTGGTTACTGTGGTATTGGCAAATCTGCACTGGTAAAGGAACTTTATAAGCCCATTACCCAAACACGCGGCTATTTTATCTGTGGTAAATTTGACCAGTTTCAACGCAATATTCCCTACTCCGCTGTTGTATATGCCTTCCAAGAATTAGTGCGACAACTGTTAACAGAAACCGAAACACAACTCAAGCTTTGGCGAGAAAAGCTTTTAACTGCTCTGGGAGTTAACGGACAAATTATTATTGAAGTCATTCCCAACGTCGAACTGATTATTGGCAAGCAAAGAAATGTTCCACAGTTGAGAGGAATGGAGGCTCAAAACCGCTTTAATTTAGTTTTGGGTAACTTTATCCGCGCATTTTGTTCTCCAGAACATCCCCTAGTTATCTTTCTTGATGATTTGCAGTGGGCAGATGCTGCTACCCTCAAATTAATCCAACTGATGATGACAGATTCAGATACACAATACTTGTTTTTAATTGGCGCATATCGCGATAACGAAGTCAGTCCGACTCATCCCTTGATGATGACGCTGGAAGAAATCCAGAAGGCGACTTCACCAAAATCTGCTCTACAAAATCTGGAAAGTGACCAACCAACCTTTACTAAAATCAATCACATAAAGTTAGCACCTTTGGCGGTAAAACATATTAGTCAACTTATTGCTGATACCTTGTACACCAACATTGAATCGGTCAAATCTTTAGCAGAAATGGTGATGACAAAAACTCGTGGCAATCCTTTTTTTGTGAATGAGTTCTTAAAAACATTGTATGCCGAGGGACTGCTGCAATTCCAACATCCTCAATCTTCCGTGATTTCGGGATGCAAAAAAGCAGAAACCCGAGGATTTTGGCAATGGGAGGTGTCTCAAATTGAAACTTTAGGGATTACAGATAATGTGGTGGAATTAATGATTTGCAAACTGAAAAAGTTGCCTGAAGCCACACAAAATGTCTTGCAATTAGCAGCTTGTATCGGGTCAGAATTTGACTTAAATACTCTCGCATCTGTCTGCCAAAAAACAGCAACCACGCTATTTGACTATCTCCGAGAGGCTCTGCAATCTGGGTTGATTTTATCGTGTTCTGAATTAGACGAACAACTGTTAATTCAAAATTATCAATTTTCACACGATCGCGTCCAACAAGCGGCTTATGAGATGATTCCTGAATTTAAAAAGCAGAAAACTCATTTAAAAATCGGGAGATTACTGCTAGCTAATACACCATCAAATTTAATCGAAGATAATATTTTTAATATTGTTAACCAATTAAATCAGGCAGTTAATGCTATTGATAATCCTTTGGAAAGAAAGACTCTAGCAGAATTAAATTTAATCGCTGGGCGCAAAGCAAAATTTAGCATTGCTTACGAGCCTGCTGTCCAATACTTAAGTATCGGCTTAGAACTTTTATGTATTGATAGTTGGCACACTGATTATGAATTAACTCTAGCTATGTATGAAGCAGCCGCTGAAACCGCATACCTAAATGGCGATTTTGAACAAATGGAAAAATTGGTAGAAGTTGTTGAAACTTTTGCCAAAACTATGTTAGAAAAAGTCAAAGTATGTGAAATTAAAATGCTGGCATACATAACTAGAACTAGGCTATTAGAGGCTACCAAAATTGGACTAAAAGCCCTGGATTTACTAGGCATAAATCTGCCAGAATCGCCGAGCCCAGATGATATTAAACAAGTATTGTTAGAAACCAAGGCTTTATTAGTTGATAAAAGCGACTTAGATTTATTAAATTTACCACGGCTAACGGATACCAACAAGTTAGCAGCGATGAGGATATTATCAATTCTATTTACCCCAATATTTTTAACGACACCCGCCCTATTGCCATTCATCCCCTGTCAACAGGTACAATTATCGCTCCAATATGGCAATAATTCTCATTCTGCCTTGGGTTATGCCAATTACGCTATCATTTTAAATGGATTTTTACAAGAAATTGATTCGGCTTATCAATTTGGCCAAGTAGCTTTAAAGTTATTATCTCAGGTAAATTATTCAGAAATTAAGGGCAGAACTCTTAACCAAGTTGGCGCACTTAATATTCATGGCAAGGCTCATCTCAAAGACACTTTTGCCATTCTTTTAGAGGCTTATCAAAGTAGCCTAGAAAACGGGGACTTAGAATTCGTTGGCTATTCTGCCATGAATAGATGTCAATATTTGTACTTGGGCAGTGAAGAATTGATATTTGTAGAAAAGGAGATGGGAAATTACTGTCATGCTTTGGCTAAATTTAACTTAAAAACCTCCTTAAATTATAATCAAATTTTTTGGCAGTCAGTTTTGAATTTAATATCTTATGAGTCAAATCCTGGCTGTTTAATAGGTAATGCTTGTAATGAAAAGCAGATGCTACCAATGCTGTTAGCTGCTAACGATCGGTTTGGCATTTTTAGCTTATATTTACACAAATTGATTCTCTGTTATTTGTTTGATGATTATACTGAAGCCTTAGTCAACACGCTGCAAGCTGAAAAATATGTCGATGGGGCGACGGGATATTTTAGTGTCTCTGTTTTCTATTTTTATGATTCCTTAGCGCGACTAGCCATCTATTCATCTGTAACTAATCTTGATGAACAAGAATTCTTGATACTGAAAGTTAAAAATAATCAAGAAAAAATGGCAACTTGGGCATATTATGCTCCGATGAATTACTCGCAAAAATTTGATCTAGTTGCAGCAGAACAACATCGGATATTAGGTGAAGATAGGTTAGCAATGGATTTGTACGATCGCGCTATTGCCCAGGCTAGAAAAAATCATTATATCAACGACGAAGCTTTAGCCTGCGAACTAGCCGCCAAGTTTTGGTTAACTCAAGGCAAAGAAAGGTTTGCCAAGTCATATATAAATGACGCTCATTATGCTTATGCTCGCTGGGGAGCAACAGCAAAGGTTAAAGATTTAGAAGCAAGATACCCGAAATTAATATCTAAAGTTGCAGCCGCCACTCTAATTATTGACACTAACACGACAACAAGTATTAATACTGGCACGACTTCGGGAGAAGTTTTAGATATAGCAACAGTAATCAAAGCTTCTCAAGCTATTTCTGGGGTAATTTTACTAGAGCAATTATTACCGAATTTGATGAAAATTCTTATCGAAAATGCCGGGGCGCAAGTTGGCTTCCTAATTTTAGAATCTCAAGGACAATTGCTGATTGAAGCTGAAGGGGCTGTAGATTCAGAACAAGTCAAAGTTTTACAGTCAATCAACATTGAAACTACCGAAAAGCTGCCGCTAGGCGTCATCCAATATGTGGCGAGAACTCAAGAGGATGTCGTTTTATCGGATGCTACTAAGGAAGGAGTTTTTACTCGCGAACCCTATATTGTTAGAAATCAGGCTAAGTCACTCTTATGCGCTCCTATTATTAATCAAGGCAAACTGATCGGCATTCTCTATCTAGAAAATAATCTCACTACGGGGGTATTTACCCCAGATAGATTGGAAGTCTTAAAAATCTTATCCTCGCAAGCAGCTATTTCGATTGAAAATGCCCGGCTCTATCAAAATTTAGAAGATAAAGTCGCACAACGCACGGCTCAACTAGCTCAAGCTAATCAAGAAATTAGCACTCTCAACGAACTCCTCAAAAAAGACAATCTGCGCATGAGTGCAGAACTCGATATTGTCAAACAACTGCAACAAATGGTGTTGCCAAAACATTCAGAATTAGAGGCAATTGAAGGCTTAGAAATAGCTGGTTTTATGGAGCCAGCAGATGAAGTTGGCGGCGATTACTATGACGTATTGCAACAGGATGGTCAAGTCAAGATTAGCATTGGCGATGTCACGGGACACGGTTTAGAAAGCGGCGTGTTGATGATTATGGCACAAACGGCTGTCAGGACGCTTCAGAAAATGAACGAAACAGATCCAATGAAGTTTTTGGATGTCCTCAACCAGACTCTTTATGATAATCTCCAGCGCATGGAATCCCCTAAAAATATGTCTCTAGCTATATTAGACTATGCCGGAGGTGTCCTCAAATTAAGCGGACAACATGAGGAAATGATTGTGGTGCGCGCTGATGGAAAATTGGATTCCATAGATACGATGGATTTAGGATTTCCCATTGGCTTAGTAGAAGAGATTGGCGAGTTTATTGCTCAAGAAGAAGTGCTGTTAAATCCTGGGGATGTTGTGGTGCTTTATACTGATGGAATTCCTGAAGCTTTCGATATTAATAAAGCGCAGTACGGATTAAAGAGGTTGTGGCAAGTGGTGGTTGAAAATCGTCACCGCTGTGCCCAAGAAATTCGGGAAGCTGTAATTAATGATGTGCGGCAGTATATTGGCGCTCAGAAGGTTTTTGATGATATTACTTTGGTGGTGATGAAGCAGAAATAGAGTTCAAAACCCCCGATCGCACTCGGCAGTTGAAATTGGGAATCTTCAGGGGGGAACCCCCCCAACCGCCTCAAGCGGGCATTGCCGCTACTGTAGAAACTTTCGTCCCTAAGAAGCGGAGACTGAAAAATAAAAATGGCAGCTTACCAAGGGCTTCCGATCATGGTGAAACTGCTCCAGTAGTAAGGATGAGAAAAATCTTGGTTTTGTTGTTGTATGTTAGTCGGTAAATTCAAGTTGTCCGCTGTTGTAACTAACTGCCCGTTTTCGAGCCGAACTTTACCAGCAATCATCGCCTGTTGAGCAAGTTGCAGAGTTTCTGCCTTAGTTGTGGCTCCTCGCAACTGGTGGTAAAATTCGCTCATCAGCCCCAAAGTGCCTCCATCGTCAACATACCACAAACTCCCTAAAGCAGATTTTGCGCCGGATTTTACTGCTAAACCTCCAAAACCTAACTCTGCTTCCCGATCGCCCAAAGCTGTTCTACAAGCACTTAATACTAACAAGTCTACCTGCGGATTGCGCCAATTTAAACTCTCCATGCGATCGAGCTGCAATTTGGAATTCCACAGTTGAATGTATGAATTGCTCGGTTTTCCCGGTTTGAATTCAGCGTGAGTTGCTAGGTGAACGATCCGAAATCCTCCCTTGGCGTGTTCCGAGTTGAGATTATCTATAGTGAAAGTGGAATTGAGGAAAGATGGCCCGCGCCACTGAGCCGAAATCGCCTGCAATTCGATCGGCACACTGGGCAAGGGCTTTTGATCGACAAATTCAGACCTTCCCATTGCTAGCACTGTGGCGTCTCTAACTGCTTTATAATCGGTATTAGTCGAACTAAAACTAGGAATTAGGCTGAAACTGTATTTTTCAATCAAGAAGCCTTGACCGTCGTGCAAAGCAGCAAAGGGCAGGCTCCGCAATCCCGGATCGACTGACAGTAACAAAGTCTGAATTCCTAAGTTTTGTAAGTCTGTTTCTAGGGGTGCGATCGCCCATTTATATAATTGCTGGGAGGCGGCTAGATAAGTGGTAGTAGCGCGTTTTGCGGGATTGGTGATTTCATTGCGAAACTCCTGGACGGTGGGGAATAAGGCTGCTCTGTTGGCTTCGGGGACGCTGTAGTGAATCGGCTGCCCCACGGGAGGAACTAAAATTAGTTCCAGTCGATTTTCTCGCGAGACTATGTAGATAATACCAGACCGCTTGCCCGGTTGCTCTGCGATATCTTGTAAAGTTTGTTGGAAGGTCGAAATCAAGACTTTTTCCTCTGGGAGGTTGGCTTTTACCCCCAAGTATTCTCCAAATTCTTGATTCCTCATTTCTTCGATTCCCCAGACTGTTTTCTGGATATCGTTACCTTCAAAAAGTCGATCGGGAGGTGGGGCGTACCCCAGAACTAAATTAGAAGTAGGGTTGACTGTTGGTGCTTGTTTGGATGCTGGTGAAGATGCTACGATGCCGGCGGGTAATTGACTGGTGATACTTCGATCGATGGTTAAAACTCGATCGGTCGCTACACCGGGATTGTCTAGCGGTGCAATTTTGCCGCGTTGAAAGTCTTCTGAATCAGGGGTTGAAGATTCTTCTTGCGGTGCCGGTATATCTGTGGCTGTGGGCGATTTTGGTGTGGGGACAGGTGCGGGCACTTTTATTTCCGTAGGAGCACTTGGAGTCGGAGTTACTACCGGAGTCGGAGTTGGAGTTACTACCGCAGTCGGAGTGACAACCGGAGTCGGAGTTGGAGTTACTACCGCAGTCGGAGTTACTACCGGAGTCGGAGTTGGAGTTACTACCGCAGTCGGAGTCGCAGTTACTACCGGAGTCGGAGTTACTACCGGAGTCGGAGTTGGAGTTACTACCGGAGTCGGAGTTACTACCGGAGTCGGAGTTGGAGTTACTACCGGAGTCGGAGTTGGCGTTGGAGTTGGAGTTGGAGTTACTACCGGAGTTGGCGTTGGCGTTGGAGTTGGAGTTGGCGCTGGAGTCGGAGTTGGCGTTGGCGTTGGCGTCGGGTCAATGCCGTCATCAGTCGAAAACGCAATATTACCAACACTACTAGAACGCGGAAACGACTGCGATGTAATGCTAGATTGTCCCGTTGTAATTGCACCCGCCGTACCGTTGCTAGCAGCATTCCCCACCACAAACGGTTGAATCGGCGTCCCTCCATCTCCCCCAGCGTGTGTAATTGCGATATTTCCGCTACCTGTGCCGCCAGCAGTAGAAATGCTAGCAAATCCCGTCGGCGAAAAAGGTGTTGAAAAAGCACCTGTAGCCCGGAAAAAATTGCCTGTTATTGCTGTGACATCGCCGCCGGTGCCGCCAGTACCGCCTTGGGCATTGATAAACTCTACTTGAATATCGCCGATCGGATCTAAGAACACATTGCCGGCATTTCCGAGTATACCGCTAGAGTTAATTTGTCCGGTGGTAATTGAAGTTATCGCCTTAACAGTTATGTTACCGCCACTGTTTGCCGATGTATTCAAATTACCGGCTGTGAAATTGTTACCGCTTGTAAATTCAATTTCTCCGCCATTAGTAGTAATATTTTTAACACTTATATCGCCCTTGGCAGTAATATCGACTTCGCCGGCGGTGACATCTCCCGATAAATTGACTTTTTCCGTGTTTGATGCTGTCAATTCTTGCGCGTTAATTGTCGAGTTTCCTGTCACATTGCCAGCATTGTCGATCGCAAGATTTCCTAACTTGCCGGTTGCCCCCACCGCACCGTTGAAAGTGATGCTGCCGCTACCGGAGGCTAGAGTTAAGTTGCGGGCATTAATGCTGTCACTGTCGATCGCACCAAAAGCAATATTTCCCCCTGCGGTACTAAATACCGCATCCTTTGTCAAAACCAAAGCATTGCTAATATTAATGTTGCCGTTATTAGTCGTAACATTTCCGCCTAATTTAGTAGTGAAAGCCGTCACATTAAAACCAGAATTGCTTTTAACATTTCCGATAAATTCCGCATTCGCTGCGGTAACATTCAAAACCGATAAAGGCGTTGTTTCTCCGATATTTCCTTGCAGCAGCACATTACCATTCGCGGCATCTAAGCCCAACAAATGACCGCCGTCGATCGCCCCTTTTATATTAATGCTACCAACGCTGCTTTTAAGATTAACCTGGTTTTCCAGTTGAACGTTGCCAGTCAAATCTATATTGTTAGTTGTATTGATGCCATAGTTCAAATTAATTGTTGAACCTTGGATAGCAACACTGCTGTTGTCAAGTCCGGTGATAGTTCCATCAAGTGCGATCGTACCTGTTCCCGTTTGAATATTTACTGGGTCTAAAAATGTGAGATTATAGGGAATACTAATATTGGCACTGCTATTCGATTGCCCGATCGCGATCGAGCTAAATCCATTTTGAATCAAATTAAGTTCCAATCCAGTCAAATCTAAAGCGCTAGTATTGTTATCAGTTCCGCCAACAACAATATTTTCGCCGGCTGTTGCGGGTTGCAGCGTTAACGCGCCAGTACCAGAAACATTCCCGGAAAAATCAATTTCACCTGCCGTTAACGTCAGGGGGTTACTACCTGCAAATAAACTAGAACCGAAAGCAATCTTTGCATCTCCGAGTGTAAAATTTACAGGAGCTTTTAATGTCACCGGACCGCTAAAACTAATGTTATCATTAGTTGTGGTGATATTTCCGCTAACTGCAACAGTTCCCCCGCCATTTTGAATAAATGCACCGTCTAAGTTAAGGTTTTTCTCAATATTCAGATTTACCTTATTGGCAATTGTGAGCGTCCCATCATTGGTGGTTGTTACAGTTCCTTTGAGATTAACATTGTCAGCAGAAATCCCGAGATTGCTAGCTACGTCAACTGTCTTGTTGAAAGTAATGTCGCTGCCTGAAAGAACCGAGTTTTTGGCAACAGTGACAGCATCTGCATAAGTTTGGCTGCCGGTTGTAGTGACATTGCCGCCTAAAAATATCTTGCTGTTTGCAGTTAAATTTGTGAGAGGAGTTGTTTCGCCGATCGCACTTTTGAAGGTAAGATTACCGCTAGCGGCCTTCACACTCAAATCGCTAGTACCGTCTACAGTGTTATTGAAAGTAATGCTGTCACCTGAAAGAATCGGATTGTTGGCAATTGTAACTGCATCTCCGTAGGTTTGAGCGCCGATTGTAGTGACATTTCCCTTGACTTGAGTTGTGCCGCCAGCATCTGTAGTCAAACTCGCGGCATTAACTTTTTGATTAAATGCGGTTGTGCCTGTAGAATTAGCTGTTAATTTGCCGATCGCACTTGCAGCACCAACTGCACCCTTAAATGTCACATTACCGCTAATCGCCTTCGCCGTCAAATCGCTGGTGCCGTCTACAGTATTATTGAAAGTAATGCTGTCACCTGAAATAATCGGATTGTTGGCAACAGTAACTGCATCTCCGTAGATTTGAGGGCCAATTGTAGCGACATTGCCTTTTAGTTCAGTTGTGCCGCCGACATTTGTAGTCAAACTCGCGGCTTTGACTGTTTGATTAAATGCGGTTTTTCCTGTAGAGTTAGCAGTAATATTTCCTAATGCCTTGGTATTGCCAACTGCACCATTAAATGTAATATTCCCGGCACCGGAATTTACAGTTAAGTCGCTGCCAATGTTATTGGCATCAACAGTATTATTGAAAGTAACGCCACTGCCTGAAATAATCGGATTAGTGGCAATTGTGACAGCATCTGCATAAGTTTGAGGGCCAATTGTAGCGACATTGCCTTTTAGTTCAGTTGTGCCGCCGACATTTGTAGTTAAACTCGCGGCCTTGACTGTTTGATTAAATGCGGTTGTGCCTGTAGAGTTAGAAGTAATATTTCCTAATGCCTTGGTATTGCCAACTGCACCATTGAATGTAATATTCCCGGCACCGGTATTCACCAATAAACTTTCATTGTTTGCTGTAGTGCCATCAAGATTCCTATTAAAGGTGACATTGCCGCTGCTGGGAGTTCCTGATGTTGTTAGGGTAATAGTTGGTTTGCTAAGGACAACTGGTGATTCGAAGGTAATATTGCCACCGCTACCGGCGGCGTCCTTTGAGGTCTTTATATTACCGCTAAGAATAATATTTCCTGTACCAGAGTTGAGGGTAAAGTTCCCTCCCGTACCTCCATCTACTGAATGCGAGTCCAGAGTACCAGCGGTAATGTTACCGCCAACAGTTGAGAGGGCGATCGATCCTCCATTTCCTCGCTGAGAAAAGGAAGTGACAGTTCCAGCAGTTGTGTCGATCGCACCTGTTCCAGCAGTAATAGAGAGGTTGATATTTCCGGACGTACCTGCATCCAAGGAGAAGGAACTCAGATCGCCAGTGGTAATGTTACCGCCAGCCGTTGAGAGGGTGATCGTTCCTCCATTTCCTCGCTGGGAATAGGTAATGACCTCTCCAACAATTGTGTCGATCGCACCTGTTCCTCCAGTAACTCTGAGGTTGATATTCCCTCCACCTCCATCAGAGGAGAAGGCATTCAGAACACCAGTGGTAATGTTACCGCCAGCCGTTGAGATGGCGATCGATCCTCCATTTCCTGTTAGCTGAGAAAAGGAAAGGATATTTCCAGCAGTTGTGTCGATCGCACCTGTTCCTCCAGTAATAGAGAGGTTGATATTCCCTCCACTTCCATCAGAGGAGTAGGAATTGATAAGACCAGTGGTAATGTTACCGCCAACCGTTGAGAGGGTGATCGATCCTCCATTTCCAGCCTGGGAATAGGAATTGAGAATTCCAGCAGTTGTGTCGATCGCACCTGTTCCTCCAGTAATAGAGAGGTTGATATTCCCTCCCGTACCTGCATCAGAGAAGGAATTTAGATTACCAGTGGTAATGTTACCGCCAGCCGTTGAGAGGGCGATCGATCCTCCATTTCCAAATAAGCTTTGGGCATTCAGATTGCCCTTGCCCGCAGCGATGTTGATATCGTTGGTACTGGTGAGGCTAATATTCCCGCCCGTAGTAAAAAGGTCGCTATTGACTGATATTGCATTACCAGCATTTAATGCGATCGCGCCATTTCCACTATTAGTAATAGGTTGATCGACCGTAATATTATTATTAGCATTCAGCGTCAGAGAATTACTATTATTCCAACCAACGGGAGCGCTGACTGTAATATCGCCTTGGTTCGGAAAACCCGACGCAGTGGAAATAGTCACATTTCCCAAACCTAGCTGTGTTTCCAGCGTCCCATTATTAATCGTAGAAGTACCCGCCGATGGCGTAAATGCTCCCCCTGCTAAAGTTCCGCCTGCATCCGCACCTGCGCTAATAGTGATATCAGTAGGATCTAACAATAAGGTGCCAGCAAGGCCAAAGGTCGATCGCAAATCTACTAATCCTTGAAAATCCAGCGATTGCTTTCCAGACACTTCCACAAAGCCGCCATTCCCAGAAAACAAGCCACCTCGGGCCGTAATATTGCCATTAAAGCGAGTAGTTTCATCAGCCCAAACTATAACTCGCCCGCCATTCCCATTACTAACAGCATCAGCATTAATCGTCGAGTTGCTGCTGACAAAAGTCCGCGCAGCATTGGGCACCGTCCCCAAACCCTGATAATCTCCCCCAATCAGTACATTACCGCCGCCGTTAATCCCAGAAGCATCGATCTTGCCCGCAATAACTCCTACTTGGTCGCCTAAAATATTTACAGTACCGCCAGTGTTGCCAGAGACATTGAGACTGCCGGATGCGATCGCAGTTCCCGGAGTTCCCGGCACAGCAACATTCCCCGTCAACACAACTTCACCATTGGGATTTACCGTCAAACCGGTTGCCTGTGCCACACCTTTTCCAGTCAGCAACTCCGGCAAAGATAACACTGGCTGCGTCCAATTGTTTGGCAACAAGCTTTGAGTTGCTGTCGGCTGAATATCCAAACTCAATAAATTTCCCGCTTGACTGATGCGCACCAAATTGTTACCGGGTACGGCGCTGATGAGAATATTGCCGCTAGGCGCCGTTAGCTGACCAGTGTTGACAACGGTACTTCCGATCAAAGTTAAACTTTGACCTGGTGCCACCGTCAAATTGCCTGTATTAACAATGCTTCCCCCTTGCAAATTGGTAAATGCAAAACTATTCGGTGCCCCGATGAAAGTTGCCCAATTGTTATTGCCGATTGCGCTAAACCACTGATTGTTCCCAAAACCAATGCCTGTCGCCGTAGTAGCATTAAAAGATCCAGGCACGTTCAGACTGGCATTCGGCCCGAAAATTATGCCGGCAGGATTCATCAAAAATAAATTGGAATTGCCGCCCGTAACTTGAATTAAGCCATTGATTAAAGAAGGATTACCCCCAGTAATCCGTCCCAAAATATTTTGAATATTGGGATTGGTCAGAAAGTTAGCCGTTTGAGCCTCGCTGAGGCCAAACTGAGTAAAACTGTGAAAAAGATTAGCCCCATCTCCGCTGAAGGACCCCCCGGAAATGTCGTAGCGGTTGCCGTTGGGAGTAACAACAGTGTTAGTGCCGTCTGGTGCCGGGGTGATGGGTTGCGAGGAAGCCGAACCCGCCGCTGCACTCAGCCAGCTAACAATGAATAACCATCCGAGGAAATGCAGTCTGTTGGCTGTCATTGTGTTTAAAGATTGTGCTTAAAGTGCGATCGTATTTATTTATCCTATTTTTACTCATAAAATTTTCTCATGTCAATAGGATAGACCTATTTTGTAGCCGCGAATAATTAAAAGTGGAAGCTGAAGGAAATGTGTGTGTTTAATTACTAGGATTTACGTAGAAACAGTTTTTTTACTAGCACTCAAGCGCGGGCAATGAAACTTGGTTTCTTGTTTCCACTTTTTTCACTGCTTCCCTAACCCAGCCCAAAAATGGAGACAAGTTGCGGACTATTGTCGTGGAGAGATCGAAATTTTATGCTGTTGTTGAAACTCCCAGATTCATCTGTCCAGTCAATCTCAATTCTCAAATCTCAAATCGACTGACGCAATTATCTTAAAAAACCGGGTTGATGCGTCCGGGACTGTTAGTGCGAATATGGCGGGGAACGCGAGGGTTAGGGGTTTAAAAATTCGGAATATTAGTCAAAAGTACGTAAGTATCGATGTCTGTTCTCCCGCTTGCTTCCAGTGGCAAAAAACTCGCTCAAATCCCTACTCGCGACCGCTACCTTCTTCTGCACCGGGCGAACAGCTTGCAGCCCCCTTTGAGTGCCAAGTGGGCGAACAGCCTAATTTTTATCCGAAACTTTATAAGTTTTAGATTATCTTTACCAAAACTTCACAAAACACGAGTAAAAATTTTTATGTATTTTTGTTGAAAGCCAGTATTTGCAAGTCTTACAGTCAGCTTGAGACCGTTACCGAGACGAAGTAAATGTAGTAGGTTTGAAGTCTAGGCAGGGTGAAAATCTTGCTGTAACAGATTAAAGTGTGGCACTCTAGTGTCAGTGAAAACTCTTAGAAGAAGCACTCATTTACTCACAAACACACTTAAGCGATCTCGGTCTGTAGATTCACTGGTGTGGAGCCTCTTCTGTAGATTTGACGGTCGCCCTAAATATAGCAGGCTCGCGATCGTCGATTCGCGTCAGGGCAACATGGCATTTTGCGCCTTACTACGTAACAATACTGGAGGAATCAGGGTTATGACTACTTTAACGCTAGTCAAAAAAACATCTTTTACAGTCGCCAGCTTGGCAACCACAATCTTGCTCAGCATCTGCACGCCCGTCCGAGCTTTCATGTTTGGCACCAGCGGCATCCAGTTCGATCGAGATACCAATATAAAATTTACATTCGACCAATCTCACGGCAATTACAAATCCACCTTGTCGATCGCCCAAGCTCTGTCAGGAAACACTGGCTACACCAACATCGCCATACTGTTTTCCGAGGTTAAACCCTCAGATAACGGCGACGCCGATGAATGGAAGGGAACCTTCGGCAGCGGTGTCACATCCAACGACGGCTCCATCACCCAAACCTTCACATTTTTGCAGGATCAAATTTATGCCCTGCTGCTGTGGAGCGACAGCGGCACCGGTCAACAATACGAGCAGTACGTCTCGTCAAGCACCTTCATGAATAGCCCGGAATGGTTTGCCGCCGGCACGCAGTTCCGGAGAGAGGACTGTCTGGTGGCGGGCTGTCAGCAAGCTGTATTTGGCGACTTTAAGCTCGACTACAGCTCCAACGACTCATTTACAAACATCAACGGCGGTAAAGGCCCAGACCAATATTCATCGGTCACAATGACCCAACTGGCTCAGGGCACAAAAATCTCCTTCGACGATGTTGGAGGAGGAAACGACGTTGACTTCCAAGACTTCAGCGTATCGGCTGAGTTAGCCCCCGAACCAGTCACAGTATTCGGGACGATGCTGGGGCTCGGGGCTTTGGCTGCAGCTCGCAGGAAAAAAAAGCGAGGGCAGCAACCAGAAAAATGACTCTTAACCAGCCCCATACAAATCTAAATAGTGAGTCTGTTCAGTGGTACTCTGAGGAATAGCATTTCTAAATGTTAAGAGTTTTTCCAATATCGGAAAAATAGCATCCTAACAAAGGCACTATTCATGGTATCCACCGCAGCAAAAACGAACGTAGGCTACATCACCCAAATCATTGGGCCGGTTGTAGACGTAAAATTCCCAGGCGGCAAACTGCCCCAAATCTATAACGCTCTCACGATTTCCGGCAAAAACGAAGCAGGTCAAGACGTTTCCGTTACCTGCGAAGTTCAGCAACTGCTCGGAGACAGCCAAGTGCGTGCAGTTTCCATGAGTACCACAGACGGCTTGGTGCGCGGCATGGAAGTAGTAGATACCGGCGAATCGATCCAAGTTCCCGTCGGAACCCCAACTCTGGGCCGAATTTTTAACGTAATCGGCCAACCCGTAGACAACCTCGGCCCGGTCAATACTTCCGAAAGTATGCCCATCCACCGGAACCCGCCTGCTTTCACCGAACTCGAAACCAAGCCTTCGGTGTTTGAAACCGGGATCAAGGTAATCGACCTCCTGGCACCATACCGCCGCGGAGGCAAAATCGGTTTGTTCGGCGGCGCAGGCGTCGGCAAAACCGTGATTATGATGGAACTCGTGAACAACATCGCCAAGGCTCACGGCGGCGTGTCCGTGTTCGGCGGTGTGGGCGAGCGCACCCGCGAAGGTAATGACCTCTACAAAGAAATGATCGAGTCGGGGGTTATTAACGAAGAAGACCGCAGCAAGTCAAAAATTGCCTTGGTTTACGGTCAAATGAACGAGCCACCGGGTGCTCGGATGCGCGTGGGCCTGTCGGCTCTGGCGATGGCCGAATACTTCCGCGATGTCAGCAAGCAAGACGTGCTGCTGTTCATTGACAATATCTTCCGGTTCGTGCAAGCGGGTTCTGAGGTATCGGCTTTGTTGGGTCGGATGCCTTCGGCTGTGGGATATCAGCCGACTCTCGGTACAGACATGGGCGACTTGCAAGAACGGATTACTTCGACTACCGAAGGTTCCATTACTTCGGTTCAAGCTGTGTACGTACCTGCGGATGACTTGACTGACCCCGCCCCGGCTACAACTTTTGCTCACTTGGACGCTACAACTGTGTTGTCTCGCGGCTTGGCTGCGAAGGGGATTTATCCGGCTGTTGACCCGCTGGATTCTACCTCTACGATGTTGCAAGTTAGCGTTGTCGGCGAAGAGCACTATGGTGTTGCTCGTCAGGTGCAGTCAACTCTGCAACGCTACAAGGAATTGCAAGACATTATTGCAATTTTGGGTTTGGACGAGCTGTCGGAAGATGACCGCTTGACCGTTTCTCGCGCTCGCAAAATTGAACGGTTCTTGTCTCAACCGTTCTTTGTGGCCGAAGTGTTTACCGGTGCCCCCGGCAAGTACGTCAAGCTGGCAGACACCATTAAGGGCTTCCAGATGATTTTGGCTGGCGAACTTGATGAGTTACCAGAACAAGCGTTCTATTTGGTGGGCGACATTAGCGAGGCGATCGCCAAAGCTGAAAAAATGAAAGCTGACGCCAAGTAATTTTAGTCATTAGTTCAGTAGTCAGTAGTCAGTAGTCAGTCGTTATTAGTTATTAGTTATTAGTTATTGGTAACAACTGGCAACTGACAACTGATAACTGACAACTGACAACTGATAACTGACAACTGACAACTGACAACTGACAACTGACAATTTATGACATTAAATGTGCGCGTAGTGGCCCCAGACAAAACTGTTTGGGATTCTAATGCTGAAGAAGTAATTCTGCCGAGCACCACAGGCCAATTAGGTATCTTGAGCGGTCACGCTCCGATGTTGACGGCTTTGGATACCGGAGTGATGCGCGTCCGTCCCGGCAAGGAATGGGTGTCTATTGCTCTGATGGGCGGCTTTGCAGAAATCCAAGAAAACCAAGTTACTATTCTTGTCAACGGCGCTGAAAAAGGCGAAACCATTGACAAAGAAGCTGCTCGTACTGCTTACACCGAAGCAGAAGCTCGTTTGGAAAAGGCTGCTAGCGGCACTTTGCAAGAGCAAATTCAAGCTAAGCAAGCAATCAAACGGGCGAGAGCTCGTTTCCAAGCTGCAGGCGGCACGCTCTAGTAAGGGTAAGGACATAGTGCTTTTGTAGCAGGGACACAACAATGTTGTGTCCCTGCTGTTTTTCTCACGTTGTGTCCCTAATGTTTTGCTAAACTCCCACCTCGGACAATAGAGATTGCATTGTTTCCCAAGATAACCCCTGCTGAAGATAGCGGGGGTTATTTGGATTGTAGGGGCTCTCCAGGCGATCGACACTGACAATTTTGGCTTCCTCCGGCAAAACAGGAACCTCAGGATCGAAAGCGGTCGATCGCGTCAAAGAGCTAGAAAAGCCTTTAAAAATAGCAATTTCATCGAATTCGCCGTCAATTTCGGCCTTGACGATTAAAACTTCGCGCGATCGTTTTACCGTGTATTGTTCTAAGCGACGAGCAATAGAGTCAGCCATAGCAAATCTCACTTTCCTGAAATCTGCTATAATATAGCTTAATTTTGCCGCTAATTTCAGCGACAGATAGCTAATTTTTTATCTTTAATTCGGCCTGTCTTAACAGCAGGAACTCAGCGCAGATAATATAAGTTATGTCGAAAAAATAGCAACCCTTTTAATCCTGCCAAACCTACTTGTCCGATATTTTATGAGCCACAGAAAGACTAGGTTTCAATTATTGTTTACCAGTCAAAATATTATTAAACCGGGTTTTGGTTGGGGATATATGCTGCTACTCATGCTCGTTTTTTGCGTGAGTTTAGCTGTGGCAAGTTGCAAGTCAGATCTCATAAATCACTCTACAGCAAAAACCAAAAATCAACCCTCAAATTTAACAAAAGTTGTCAGAATCGGTCATCAGCGTTTCGGAGCGCTGTTTTATCTCAAAGCTAAAGGCTCTTTGGAAACCCGTTTAGCAGAAATTGGGTGGTCTGTAGAATGGACGGAATTTGCCGCAGGACCGCCAATTTTACAAGCAATAGGAAAAGGAAAAATCGATCTGGGTTATGCCGGAGTTGCGCCGCCAATTTTTGCCCAATCAGACGGCGTACCTTTTGTTTATATTGCTAATGATTCCGCTTTACCTGGAAGCATTGGCATCATAGTTCCTCAAGATTCTCCAATTCGGACTCTAGCGGATCTCAAAGGGAAGAAAATAGCAGCAACTCAGAAAACCGCAGGTCACTATTTGTTAATTCGGGCGTTAACTCAAGGTGGCTTGCAGTTAAAAGATGCCCAATTGGTCGATTTGCCTCCACCAAAAGCTCAGGAAGCATTTGTGAGAGGCGATGTTGATGCTTGGGCTATTTGGCAGCCGTTTCTAGCTCAGTTACAGGAAACGATGCCTGTTCATTTCTTGACTAACAGCGATGGGCTGATGAATGATAGAAACTTCTATTTTGCCAGTCGCTCTTTTGCTAGCGACTTTCCCGATATTGTTAAAATAGTGATGGGAGAAACGCGACAGATGGCTAATTGGATAACTAAAAATCCCCAGCCAGCAGCGGAATTTATCAGCAATCGAAGGGGAATGAAAATAGCCACAGCTATCATGTTAACGAAAAGCCGCCGCTACGATGTGCTGCCAATTCAAGACAGGGCTGTTGAAGAACAGCAGCGGATTGCTGAAATTTTCTTTCGGTTGGGACTGCTTCCCGATCGCATTTGGATTGAAGATGTTATCTGGAAACAAAAATTAGATTTATAGCAATCCTTGCAGGAGTCGTAAATTTTTTACCCCACCCCAACCCTCCCCAAGGCATCGGGGAGGGAGTAAGAAATTCACAAATGATGCGAGGATTGCTATATAAAACCATAACTTAGGCAAATTTAAGGATCGATTAAGGAGCGCGATTCCGCAAGTCTTAAAAATGTGAAATTGGGTGTATGCTATAAAGTGAGTTCAAACTGTTAACTGGCAGAATCAAATGTCCTCAATTGCCAATCAACTGCGTTACGGTTTTGTCTCGATTGTTGTGGCAAGCGTATTGATGGCGGGAAGTACCTTAGCTTACCTCAGCTTTCGGGGACAAATAGAACAGACAAAACAGCTTCAGTACGAGCGATCGCAAGCTGCTGCTGTCCAAATTAGCGCTTATCTGGATAACTTGCAGCGCCAACTCAATTATTTGTCAGAATTACGCGGTTTAACAGAATTTAATCCTGAAACTCAGCGCAGCATTCTCGAAGGATTGGTCAACAGCAACAGCGCCTACGAAGTGGTCGGAATTTTTAACAGTAAAGGTCAAATCCTACAGGCGATGTCGCCTTACGAATCCTTCTCTATCTATAGCTTAAATTTAGCAGGTATTTCAGCAGAAGCACCTGTGTTTTGGGAGACTTTTAGGCAAAGTCAAAATTATGTTAGTCCAGTAGATGGGGAGCATCCCGGTTTTGTAAATATCCCCAAATCAGCGTAAAATAGTTAAAATCAATAGAAGCGTCAAAAAAAGT
>NZ_JAUBTB010000093.1:0-27232 GCF_036704965.1 Microcoleus sp. F10-B2
CGCGTCATTGGATTTCTCACCGGATGGTCTTGGATTTTACAGTCTTTATCTCTATCACATCTTTAAAAAAATGGTATAAGTCCGGTAGATGCAAAAAAGGGGCAACTCGCGTCGCCCCTGATCTATTTAACCAGCTACAAAATTAAACTTCCACAGCAATCTTTTGTTCCGAAGCCTCCGGGGAATTTGCTTCACTTGGCGGCACAACTTGCCAGAACTTAGGCAAATATTCCGCCCAATTTGCTAAAATCTTCTCAGCTTTCTTGCTACCAGTTCGATCGCGCTGAGCCTCAATCAACTCCTTCAATTGCGCCTCCCCAGCCGCCGTACAAACCCGCTGCACCTTCACAATCTCCCCGTTGACGTGAGCCGGGAAAGTCCCGTCTTCATCGAGGAAATAAGCCAAGCCGCCAGTCATTCCAGCGCCGACATTCCGGCCGACTTTTCCTAACACGACGATCGCGCCGCCAGTCATGTACTCGCAGCAGTGATCGCCCGCACCCTCAATGACTGCTTTCGCCATCGAGTTTCGCACCGCAAACCGTTCGCCAGCTTTACCCGCAGCCAACAGAGTTCCCCCCGTCGCGCCGTACAAACAAGTGTTGCCGACGATCGCATTTTCGGAAGCATCGTAAGTCGCACCAGCCGGCGGTGCGATCGCGATTTCGCCGCCGTGCATCCCTTTACCAACATAGTCATTGGCTTGGCCTGACAGTACCAGCGTCATCCCCGGCAAATTGAACGCGCCGAAGCTTTGGCCCGCGCTACCAGTGAAGTTGAGGGTGATGTGACCGCTAAAGCCGGTGTTGCCGTGTTGCTGTGCGATCGCACCTGCCAAACGCGCCCCCACAGTGCGATCGGTATTCACCAATTTTACACTCTTGCTCACAGTGCCGTGATTGGCGATCGCACTTTGAATCTCAGCATCCGCCAGCAATTCATCGTCTAACACAGGCCCGTTGGTGTGTACGTCGCCGTGGATCAAGAAAGAGCGATCGCTCTTAGTATCCGGTAACTTGGTCAAACAATCCAAATTAATCGCTTGGGTTTTAGTTAGTTTCACCCCCTCGCGCATTTTCAGTAAATCCGCGCGGCCGATGATATCTGCGATCGACTTATAACCCAATTTCGCCAGCAAACTCCGCACTTCTTGCGCTACGAAATAGAAGAAATTAACCACGTGTTCCGGCGTACCGGGGAACCGTTTCCGCAAGTGTTCTTGTTGAGTTGTCACGCCCACCGGACAACTATTCATGTGGCAAACGCGAGCCATAATGCAGCCTTCTGCAATCATTGCCACCGTGCCGAAACCGTACTCTTCGCCGCCCATCAAAGCGCCTACAATCACGTCCCAGCCGCTTTTAAAGCCACCGTCAACGCGGAGTAAAACTCGATCGCGCAATTTATTTTCCATCAACACCCGGTGAACTTCTGTCAAACCGAGTTCCCACGGAGAACCTGCGTGCTTAATCGAACTCAAAGGAGAAGCACCGGTGCCGCCATCGTGGCCGGAAATTTGAATCACATCAGCATTTGCCTTGGCGACACCGGCGGCTACAGTCCCGATGCCGACTTCCGACACCAACTTCACCGAAACTCCTGCTTTTGGATTAATTTGGTGCAAGTCAAAAATCAACTGTGCCAAATCCTCGATCGAATAAATATCGTGGTGAGGAGGAGGAGAAATCAGCGTGACACCCGGTTTCGACCGGCGCAAATAAGCAATGTACTCGCTCACTTTCGCCCCCGGCAATTGACCGCCTTCACCCGGTTTCGCACCTTGTGCGATTTTAATTTCGATTTGTCGGGCGTTCATCAGGTACTCGGGAGTCACGCCGAAACGCCCGGAGGCTACTTGTTTGATGGATGAAGAAGCTGTATCGCCGTTCTGCAAACCTTTCAAGTGAGGTAGCGTTTGTGAGAAACCCGCCGCACTCACATCGTTTAGCACTTTGTAGCGCACCGGGTCTTCGCCACCCTCGCCGGAGTTGGATTTGCCGCCGATGCGGTTCATCGCAATCGCTAGCGTTTCGTGGGCTTCCGGGGACAAAGCGCCGAGGGACATACCGCCGGTGGCAAACCGCTTGACAATATCTGCTACAGATTCTACGTCTTCGATGGCAATGGGAGGGCGATCGCTCACAAAATCCAGCAAATCCCGCAAAGCCGTTACCGGGCGATTTTCGAGCAGTTGCTTGTAAACCTCGTAGTGATCGTAAGCCGTTTCAGAATTTTTGGAACCAATTGGTTCCATTTTTGGTTCGGTCCCATTGCCGTTACCGTTAGTCTGAGCCTTAAAAGTAGTCACAGCCTTGTGCAACGCCTTCGCCATTTCTGGGCTGTTCATGTGATATTCGCCGCCCCGGCGGTACTGCACGAAGCCGTAATTTTCCAGCTTTTTCAGAATCAATTCTGGGAAAGCCTGACTGTGGAAAGACATTACCTCGTTAGCCAGTTCCGCCACACTCAAACCGCCGATCCGGGAAACAGTGCCTTTGAAACCCAAATCGAGCAAATCAGCGCCAATGCCGATCGCCTCAAAGATTTGCCCTCCTTGATAGCTAGACAGCAGCGAAATCCCCATTTTTGACATAATCTTCAGCAGCCCATTTTCCACCGCTGTGCGGTATCTCGCTTGAGCCTGTGTAACGGTAATATTGGGAACTTTGCCGTGCTGCATCAAGTTTTGAGTCTTGGCGTCAGACCACCAGGCGCGCACGCTTTCCAATGCCAAGTAAGGGCAAATAGCCACCGCACCGTAACCCATCAAACAAGCGAAGTGGTGAGTGCTCCAGCACTGGGCAGTATCGACAACTAGGGAAGTTTGCATCCGCAGGCCGACGCTAATTAAGTGGTGGTGAACCGCACCAACTGCCAGGAATGGCGGAATGTAAGTGCATTCTGCACTCAATCCAACAGCAGATAAATCTCCCTCTGCCTTCTCCCCTCTGCCTTCTTCCTTCTTCCTTCTTCCTTCTTCCTTCGATACTCGATCGCTCAAAATCAGAATTCTCGAACCCTCGCGCACGGCCCCGGCCGCCTCTTGACAAAGTTGCTCGACTGCGCTTTTCAAACCGCCAGGCCCGGCGGCAATTTTGTAAAGCGTTGACAATTCGGTAGCTGGGAAAGACTTTTGGTCTTTCAAGAAAGACAGTTCAGCGTCGTTGAGTACGGGGGAATCAATTTTCAGCAGCTTGGCATTTTCCGGTACTGCTTGCAGTAAATTGCCCCGCAGGCCTACATTCATCGTCAGCGACATCACCATCCCCTCGCGCAGGGGGTCGATCGGCGGATTTGTCACTTGAGCGAACCGCTGTTTGAAATAGTTGTACAGCAACTGAGGCTTTTCTGACAACACAGCCAAGGGAACGTCGTCGCCCATGCAGAAAGTCGGTTCTTTCCCAGAACTCGCCATCTCGACGATTACCATGTCCAAATCTTCGGCTGTATAACCGAAAGCAGTTTGGGTTGCCAACAGCGTTTGCGAGTCGAGGGTTGGGGTTTCGGCAAAAGGCTGCGGTTCCAAGATTTCGCGGTTTTGTTTCAGCCATTCGCCGTAGGGGTGCCGCTTAGCAATGCGCTGCTTGAGTTGCCAATTTTTGAGAATTTCGTTGGTTTGCAGGTCAACTGCAATCATTTGTCCGGGCCCCAAACGGCCTTTTTCGACAATATCTGCTTCGGGAATATCGACAACTCCGGCTTCGGAAGCCACAATTACCAAACCGTCTTTAGTAATGCAGTAGCGGGCCGGCCGCAAACCGTTGCGATCGAGCGTAGCACCTACTTGTTTCCCGTCGCTGAATACCAGCAGTGCTGGGCCGTCCCAAGGTTCTTGAATGCCGCTGTAATACTCGTAAAAATCGACAATTTCTGGATAGGGAGCCAAATCCGGCTGATTTTTGTAGGCTTCGGGTACCAGAATTGTCAGGGATTCCAGGGGGGTGCGGCCCGAGTGCACCAACAATTCCATCACGTTGTCCAAGTTTGCCGAATCGCTGCTTTCGGATTTGACAATTGGGTTGAACGTGTCGATGTCGGCTTGACTCCAATTCGGGTGAGATAAATTGGCTTGCCGCGCCTTCATCCAGGTAATATTGCCCAAGAGCGTGTTAATTTCCCCGTTGTGTCCCAGCAAGCGCATCGGCTGGGCTAAGTGCCAGCGGGGCATCGTGTTGGTGCTGAAGCGCCGGTGATAGACGGCAAAGGAGCTTTTATAAGCGGGATTTTTCAGGTCTTCGTAAAATTCTCCCAGTACGGCCGATCGCACCATGCCTTTATAGACGATCGTGCGGCAGGAAAAAGAGCAAGTATAAAATTCTCGGCGGGTGAAGTTGGGGCGATTTGACAGGGCGTGTCCGATCGTCCGGCGCGCCAGAAATAGCTGTCTGTCGAGTTCGTCTCCGGTTAAGTGCGGTGAACTGACTATTACTTGTTCGATTTGAGGTTGATGTTCTAGCGCTTGCTCGCCCAAAACCGACGGTACAATGGGAACTTTGCGCCATCCCAAAAGTGTCAGCCCGCGATCGGCCAGAACTTGCTCGACCACCTGCCGCGCTATAGTCGCTTGAAATTTATCTTGAGACAAAAACAGCATTCCCACGCCGCAGTTTTCCCGTGGGGGAGGCACAATTCCCTGTTCGGCAAACCAAGCATCCAGCAATTCCCAAGGAATCGCGGTCATCAAACCCGCACCGTCGCCGGAATCTCGATCGGCGCTGCAACCGCCGCGGTGTTCCAGACAAGTTAAGGCTGGCAGAGCTTTTTGAATAATTGAGTGGGTAGCTTCGCCGCTTTGGTTGGCAATAAATCCCACACCGCAGGCATCTCTTTCTTCCACTAACCAGCTTTGGCCGGCATAGGGAGTTCCTCGCTGAGTCTGATGCACGTTTCTGTTTGGATCGATCGTGTTACCCATGTTGATTGAATTTTATTTCCGTGATTGTGTGGTGGATGCGTTTTTATAGCTCGGAGAGAGAAAACTGCCGAGCGGTGGGAGCCCAGTAAACTTTAAAACAGCACATTGGAAGCTGATTCGATCAAAATTTACGTTGATGCTGCCTGTACTTAGCACTGAAACCCTGTTTGCAGATTTTAAATTATCTCGCTCGCATCGCTTCGGAGATGTCTCCTAGAATACCCTGCTGTTAAAAAGCAGTGATTCTGCAGGCGGTCGCCGCCCGGAGACTAGATACATTGCAGGCGATTCCCTACGGGATAGCTGCGCTTGTCGAGTTTTTTGTCTGTTTTTTTCCTGAGTCCGCAAGGGTAGCCTTGCAGCGAACACAGGGAGATAGTAACTTTAGCGTTATTTTGCTTGCTGCGCTGTTGAGTTGCTTTCGTCAGCGCCCGCAGACACAAAAGCCACCTGCCCGCTCAGTCGGTAGGTGCAATGTAGCAGCGCGGTTCACAACTGGTGAAACCTGTCTTATTGTGCAGTCAACTCTCGGGCCGCGAACATCAAGTGTATCAAGAAACTGATAAAATTTCACCGATTACAGTCAGAGTTTGCGCGCAACTCTTGTCAGCGATCGTCCAGAACCCACGCTAAGATGCCTGGCCGAAAAACGTTGACAGTTGTCCATAACCCTAATTTGTGTTTTTTGACCCACAAACGTTTGTAACTCATCAATAAAGGCTATTTCAAGGATTTCTGACATATTGTGGAGTATCTGGTAGAGCCAGCGCCGCCTTTTTGAATCAACAATCTCAATCCATTTAGGGCCGATAGTGTCAAAAATCATCCCATAATTATGCCACGCCTGTTAATTAGCTTCTTAAGTTCCTATTCCCTGAACTGCTGTCCTTCAATCAGCTAAAGCTAAGTCATTTTCTACTTAGTCTCAACTGCCATACAAACAGCGATTAGATCGAAAATTAAAGTCTTGTTTTTAAAATCGCTCTTTCATAGTTTGGCATCCAAAATATGTTAAGAAAAATGTAATTCAATGAAGATCGCGGCAGATAGAGCCACAATATTAGATATTAACTCTAAGAAGCTTCTGGCTTGACAAAAGCAGTAGGAATACGTAGGTATGACTAGCATCACAAATATTTTTCTAGGGTATCACATTAACGAGCAAATATACGCAGGTAATCGAACTCTAGTTTATCGCGGCTTTCGGTGTTCAAATGGGCAGCCAGTCGCGATCAAACTTCTGCGAAATGACTTTCCCCGCTTCAACGAACTCGTTCATTTCCGCAACCAGTACATCATTGCTAAAAACTTAAATATCCCCGGCAGTGTTAAGGCATACAGCCTGGAGACTTACCACAACCACTATGCTCTGGTGATGGAAGACTTTGGGGGAATTTCCTTAAGTAGCTACCTCGCTACTCTTGCATCCGATAGCAACGAACCCCTAGAAGGCTTGCCAGTTAACGAGTTTCTTCCGATGGCGATTCAAATTGCCAACGCCCTGGACGGACTTTATCGCCACAGAGTCATCCATAAAGACCTCAAGCCCGCCAACATTCTGATTAACCCGGTCAGCAAAGAAGTCAAGCTGATTGACTTCAGCATCGCTTCCCTGCTGCCTCGCGAAACTCAAGAAATTCAAAATCCCAACGTCCTAGAAGGCACTTTACCCTACATATCTCCAGAACAAACTGGCCGGATGAACCGGGGTATTGACTACCGCACAGATTTCTACTCTTTAGGAGTAACATTCTACGAATTACTAACAGGAAAGTTACCCTTCCAAACAGACGATCCAATGGATTTGGTACACTGCCACCTTGCCAAGCAGCCTATCCCAGTTCATCACCTCAACCAGAGCGTTCCATTGGTGCTGTCTGAGATTGTCAGCAAACTGATGGCGAAGAATGCTGAAGCTCGGTATCAAAGTGCGATCGGACTCAAGTTTGATTTAGAAACTTGTTTGTACCAGTGGCAAGAGACAGGGGCGCTGACTAACTTTAGTATAGGGGAGCGAGATTTGTGCGATCGCTTCATCATCCCCGAAAAATTGTACGGTCGGGAAAGCGAAGTATTCTCCCTGCTAGAGGCGTTTGAGCGCGTGAGTGCGGGAAGCACCGAAATGATGCTCGTTGCCGGTTTCTCCGGCATTGGCAAAACCGCTGTTGTCAACGAAGTTCACAAACCAATTGTGAGACAGCGAGGCTACTTTATTAAAGGCAAATTTGACCAATTCCAACGCAACCTACCCTTTAGTGCTTTTGTCCAAGCTTTTCGCGATTTAATGGGACAAATGCTGTCAGAAACAGATGCTAAAATTGAACAATGGAAGTTGAAAATTTTGGCAGCTTTGAGCGATAGCGCTGGGGCGATAGTTGAAGTCATTCCCGAACTAGAACGGATTATCGGACAGCAACCGCCAGTCCCAGAACTTTCTGGCAGTGCCGCTCAAAATCGCTTCAATTTGTTGTTTGAAAAATTCATTCAAGTCTTCACAACAAAAGAACATCCTTTAGTGATTTTCTTGGACGATTTGCAATGGGCCGACTCAGCATCGTTAAAATTAATTCAACTGCTGATGAGTGCAACCGATAACTGCTATCTCTTATTAATTGGAGCTTATCGGGATAACGAAGTATTTCCAGCGCATCCATTGATGCTGACGTTAGCAGAGATTCAAAAAACTGAAGCAAAGGTGAATACTATTACCTTAGCTCCCCTCGATAGAACCGACGTAAATAGTTTAGTTGCCGATACTCTAGCTTGTTCTACAGCGTTGGCTCTGCCTTTGACAGAACTCGTTTATCAGAAAACCCAAGGCAATCCATTTTTCAGCACGCAATTCCTCAAATCTTTGCATGAAGATGGGCTAATTGAATTTAATTTTGAAGCTCGGTATTGGCAGTGCGATATTGCCCGAGTCCGAACCTTGGCACTAACGGATGATGTAGTAGAATTCATGGCACTTCAGTTGCGAAAGTTGCCAACCAGGACACAGGAAGTTTTAAAGTTAGCTGCTTGTATTGGCAATCAGTTCGATTTGGCGACGTTAGCAATTGTTGATGAAAATTCGCCAGTAGAAACCGCAACAGCTTTATGGAAGGCACTACAAGACGGGCTAATTTTACCTGTGAGCGAGGTTTACAAGTTTTATCAAGCAGAAGGGAATAGCGAATTAGTAATCGGGAATGGGAAGGAATTTGACCAATTATCAATTACCCACGACCAATTAGCCAAGTACAAATTTTTACACGATCGCGTCCAACAAGCTGCCTATTCCCTGATTCCTGAAGACCAAAAGCGATCGACTCACTTAAAAATAGGTCAACTGCTGTTAAAGAATACGCCAGAAGTTGAACGAGAAGAAAGAATATTTGATATTGTCAACCACTTGAATGTGGGAGTTGAGCTAATCACCCAGGAAGTAGAACGCGAGCAATTAGCACGGTTGAATCTGTTTGCGGGAAAGAAAGCTAAAGCTTCAACAGCCTACGCTGCTGCTACTGAATATTTCAACGCGGGAAGGGAATTACTGACAACTAATAGCTGGGAAAGTCAGTATCAAATCACTTTAGCGCTGCATGAGGAAGCAGCAGAAGTGGCATATCTGAACGGCGATTTTGACCAGATGCAGAGATTGGCGAATTTAGTATTGCAACAAGCTATATCGCTACTGGACAAAGTGAAGGTGTACGAAGTCCAGATTCTAGCTTATATGGCTCAGAACAAACTGCTAGAAGCAGTTAATACGGGGCTGCAAGTCTTAAAGCAGTTGGGAGTAGAATTTCCTGACTCGCCAAACCCATCTGATATTGGGCAAGCACTAGGGGAAACCGCGTCAGTTTTGAGCGGAACGCGAATTGAGGATTTAATTGACCTGCCTCAAATGACCGACCCTCATCAACTAGCAACTATAAAGATTCTGTCAAGCATATTTTCTCCTTGCTACTTTGCAGTTCCGCCACTGGTGCCTTTAGTAGTTTGCAAACAGATCAATTTATCCGTTCAATATGGCAATGCTTCTGTGTCTCCGTTTTCTTATGCCATATATAGTCTTCTTCTTTGTGGGGTTATAGGAGATATAGATTCGGGCTATCAGTTCGGTCAATTAGCTTTACGTCTATTGTCAAAATTGAATGCTCAAGACATCGCAACCAAGACTCTCCACATGGTGCCTGCTGGCGTTCAACATTGGAAAGAACACGTCAGGAATACCTTAGAATGTTTCCTGTCAAGTTACTCTAGTGGGTTGGAAACCGGAGATTTAGAATATGCTGGCTATGCCATCGTGGTGTACAGCTACTACTCGTATTTTGCTGGCAAGCAACTGACGCAGCTTGAGCGAGAGATAGCAACTTACTGGGAGGCAATTCTTAAAATTAAGCAAGAAACATCGCTTCACCCTATAGAAATCTGGTGGCAATCCGTCTTAAACACGATCGGAAAAACCCAAAATCCATGCCAGTTAAAGGGGGAAGCCTACGACGAAGAGAAAATGCTGCCGCTACATCAGCGCAACAACTACCAGTTGGCACTTCTTTACTTTTACTTGAGCAAACTTGTGCTTTGTTATGTATTTGAGAATTACTCGCAAGCGCTGGAAAATCTTACTCAAGCCGAAAATTATTTGGGTGCAGTTACAAGTCAGCTAGCTGTTCCTATCTTCTATTTCTACGATTCTCTAGTGCGGTTGGCGGTGTACTCGGATACTCCAGAGTCAGAACAACAGGAAATTCTCGTTCGCGTACAAGCTAATCAAGAAAAAATGCAAAACTGGGCGCATCATGCCCCCATGAATCATCTGCACAAATTCTATCTAGTGGAGGCAGAACGGCATCGGATTTTAGGTGAAAAAATCGCAGCAATTGAGATGTATGACAAGGCGATCGCCCTCGCTAAAGAAAACGAGTACATCAACGAAGAAGCACTGGCTCACGAACTCGCAGCTAAATTCTACTTGGAATGGGGGAAAGAAAAACTTGCAAAACCCTATTTAATTGATGCTTATTACGCCTACGCTCGTTGGGGAGCCAAAGCAAAGATTGACCATCTAGAACAGCGCTACCCCCAATTACTGGCTCCCATTCTGCAACAGGAGCGAAGTCGCCAGTATCCGAGCGAAACAATTCACACCTCCAGCAATAGTGAATCATCCCTATCTAACACGAATAGAACACTTATCGGTAACACCAGCAGCAGTTCGGAATTAGTAGATTTGCCGACAGTTATCAAAGCTTCTCAAGCTCTATCTAGTGAAATTAAACTCGATCAATTGCTCACTACCCTGATGCAAGTGGTGGTGAAGAATGCCGGAGCACAAACCGGAGTATTAATTTTGAATGAAGAGGGAAACTGGAGGATAAACGTCCACTGCACAAACCGTCAAGACTGCCTTTTGCAATCTATTCCGGTTGAGGAGAGCGAAGTAATTCCTCTAACACTTATCAACTACGTCAAACGTACAAAAGAAACCCTAGTTTTTGATGATGCTAGCACTCAACCAAGATTGGCATCTGACCCCTACATTATCCAACAGCAATCTAAGAGTATCCTCTGCACTCCCATCCTTTATCAAGGCAAGATGATGGGGATTTTGTATCTGGAAAATAATCTAGCAACAGGAGTATTCACGCGCGATCGCGTCGCCATCCTCAACATCCTCTGCTCGCAAGCTGCAATTTCCTTACAGAACGCCCGACTGTATCAGCAATCCCAGGAATATGCCCAAAAACTGGAGCAGTCTATCCACGATCTCAAACAGATGCAGTTGCAATTGGTGCAGGGTGAGAAAATGTCGGCTCTGGGAAATTTAGTCGCAGGGGTAGCCCACGAAATTAACAATCCCGTAGGCTTTATCGCCGGCAACTTGCAACCCGCTCAAGAATATGTCGGGGATTTATTCAATTTGATCGATCTTTATCAAGAAAAATTTCCCGATCCGGGAGGGGAAATTGAAGCAGAAATTGAGGATATGGACTTGGAGTATTTGCGAGAAGATTTGCCCAAATTGATTGGCTCGATGCAGGAGGGAGTCGAGCGCATCCGCAATATCAGTACGAGTTTGAGAACGTTTTCCAGGGCAGATAGCGATCGACCCGTTGCTTTCAATATTCACGACGGACTCGAAAGCACTCTGCTGATTCTCAAGCACCGTTTAAAAGCCAGCGAGTTTCGCCCTGCCATTGAAGTTGTGAAAGAGTATGGTGATTTGCCCCTCGTGAAATGCTTTCCCGGACAGTTAAACCAGGTATTTATGAACGTACTCGCAAATGCCATTGACGCTCTGGAGGAGTCAAATAAGGGGCGCAGTTTTAGTGAAATTAAAGCCCGACCCAATCAAATCACGGTTCAAACTGCTCTGAGCGAAGACAACAATCAGGTTTTGATTCGGATTAAGGATAATGGAGAGGGGATGTCGAACGAAGTCAAGGAAAACATCTTTAACCACTTATTCACAACCAAGTCTGTGGGTCAAGGAACTGGATTGGGATTGTCTATAGCCCGCCAAATTGTTGTGGAAAAACATGGAGGTACGTTACTCGTGAATTCCTGCCTGGGCCAGGGTTCGGAGTTTGTAATTTCTATTCCGGGGTGAGCAGTTCGTGCTAGGCTTTAGCGCAATTAGCGCCGTTTAGTAACAAGAAACATACGGATATTCCGGGTTTCTAGATACCCATGCGTTTAGGAATGAAATTGTGAGTTGTAAGCTGTGAAATGTAATTTGTCATGTTGGCGTTCAATATTGTCAGTCTCGATTTTACCCGTACTGGCGATCGCCCCGTCTTTGCTCTGGAATCAACCCGGAAGAGCACAAAAGGGGGAGGGGGCTGGGTTGATTCATGCTTTGAGAACCAGCCAGGGAATGAATTCCCTGGCTGATAGCGAAAGTCAGTTAAAACTCACATCTTGCACCATTCTTAAGAACAGGCAAGATGCCTGTTCCACAAAGAGTAGATTTTCTTGTGGAACGGGCATCTTGCCCGTTCATAAAAGGCTTATTGACAATGGTGCAACATCTCAGTTAAAACCGACTGAAATATTGACCTATAATCCTCTTGAGAGGACTTCAGCTATGAGACAGGGGTTGAAACCCCTGTCGGACTATAGGTTTTTGACTCAATCCCTACCGCCAGCTTCCAGAATCAAACAAGGCCGCCAAGTTTCTCTAAACGGCCGCATTCTGCCCCTAGCTTGGACTCAGCAGCCGGCAAACACCACTTCTGCGAATTTCCGAACTTGGATTGCTGACGTTGGATTGATGCAAAGTGCGGGAGTGGATTTGCTCAACAGCGCCGACAGTGCCAAACAACCGGTGCAGTGGTTTTCGGTATCTTTAACCGGCGCTCAAAGCTTAGCAGCGCGGGCAACCGGGCCCTATCGCTATTTAGATGTTACCGATTTTGCTAGACTTGCCGGCTGGCAGATATCTGCTGATGGAAATATTCTAAAAATTACCTCTCAAACTGCAAGTGTTACCGGAATTCGGCAAGCAGAAAAAGAATGGGGCGATCGCATTTTTGTAGATATCGATCGCCCCGCCCCTTGGCAAGTTAACTTTGTCGGTACACCGAGCCCGTCTCCGACACCCACACCGCCAGATACCCCGGACGACCCCACAACGCCAGCTATCCCGCAAACTATAACCCCCGCAGCGCCAAACCTCGAAACACCAGACGATCCGACCAAACCCGCTCTCCCGCTGCAAATAATGCCCGCAAAACCGATCGCCGGTCAAGAATGGTCGATCGCGATCGATGCCAAAGTCGATCGCAATGCGGTCGATCGCACTTTTGCAACCAGCCAACAATTGCTATCACTAAAAGTCGAACCTGCTGGCGATCGAACCACAGTCAAAGTGACAATTCCTTTAGGTTGGCGGCCGCAAGTTTTCAGCTTGGGAAATCCGAATCGATTAGTTATCGACATTCGGCCCGATTCGTTAGTAGAAAAAAACATTCTTTGGGCACAGGGAGTCAGATGGCGGCAGCAGTATCAAAATTTAGGAACTGCGCGTTTTCCCGTAGTTTGGTTAGAAGTTAATCCGCGTCAAACAGGTGTAAAAATTCGACCGCTTCTGAGCAATCCGCCGACAGATAAAGACACTGCACCTCTATTGCAAACAGCAGAAGTTTCGGGAACGGCGGCGGCAATTAATGCAGGGTTTTTCAATCGAATTAATCGGTTAGCTTTAGGGGCAATTAGGCGCGAGAATAAATGGCTTTCCGGGCCGATTTTGAACCGGGGGGCGATCGCCTGGAACGATCGGGGCGAATTTGTCATCAATCGTTTGACTTTGCAAGAAACTTTGATAACTCCTGCAAATCAGCGTTTGCCTGTTTCTCATCTAAATAGTGCCTACGTACAATCGGGAATCGGTCGCTACAATCCCGATTGGGGAGCGACTTACACTCCGTTGTCTGAAAATGAGATAGTTGTCACAGTTGCAGGCGATTCCCTACCGGATAGCTTCGCTTCACGAGTTGTCAGCCAATCCCCCGGAGGTGCGGCGGGAACAACAACTTTTCCCATTCCTGCTAACGGTTATATTTTGGCTTTGCGTACCGATTTTTCCCCTGTACCTGAACTTTCGAGCGGCACTTTATTGCGTTTGGAAACTAACACAATTCCTGCGGATTTCAACCGTTTTCCTTACATTTTAGGCGGCGGGCCGGTGTTAGTTCAAAACAGTCAAGTTGTGCTGGATGCGAAGGCGGAAGGGTTTAGCGATGCCTATGTTCGACAGACAGCAATTAGAAGTGCGATCGGGCGAACTGCTGCGGGGAATTTGCTGATTGTAGCGGTGCACAATCGCGCGGGCGGGGCGGGGCCAACTTTCGCAGAACTGGCGCAGATATTGCAGCAAATGGGTGCTGTTGAGGCTTTAAATTTGGATGGGGGAAGTTCGACGAGTTTGTATTTGGGAGGTAGTTTGCTCGATCGACCTCCGTCAACTGCTGCGAGAGTTCATAATGCGATCGGTATTTTCATTCAACCATAAACCGTCACCTTAAATTGTCGGCAAATTGTCGGTAAATTCTCAGCGTTTAGAAACCGCTACTGCACAAACAAAGTTCACCTACGCGCACTGGGAACTGGAGTTTAGACGCACCTTACAGTTAAACTTTTTTAATGACGTTACTGGACAAAATGGGGTGTCGGGACACGCGGCGGCAAAATTATGCTAGATGGGGATTTTTGAGGGTTGTGAGCCTGTCAGCCTCAAATTTAAGACTGATTAGCCGATCGACCCACCAGATATGGGAAAATCAATCAGCGTCTGCCGGTAAACCTCCGGCAATCCGGTGTCAAAACACCGCCCTTGCACAACATAACCAGTCATTCCCTCGAACTGCCGCAATTTATCCAAACAGGAAGTTAACTGGAATTCGCCTCTTTCTCGAAAATTGCCATTAATATGTTCCGCCAAATAATCAAATATTTTAGGATCGAGGACATACATCCCAAACATTGATAAAAATGAATCATCCGCCATTCCTTCTACGCTTAAATGCTGCCGCGCATACTCGATATCCGGCTTTTCGTAAAGTTGCGTCACAGACAAAATAGAATCTTGTTCCTGCCAAACTCCCGCCGCGCAGCCGTAGTGATGAATTACCTCACCTGGTGTTACTCTCAAACCAATTACGCTTTGCTGCACTTGCGAGTAAATATCCAATAGCTGGCGCGCGCAAGAACTTTCAGTTTGCGAGGAGTAAATGTGGTCGCCCAAAAGCAGGAGAAATGGCTCGTTGTTCGCCCATTCTTTAGCACAAAATACCGCGTGGCCGAATCCTTCCTGAACATCTTGAGTCAGAATTGTCACTTTCTGGCCCAAATCTTGTAAGTATTGGCTGTATTGCTTATTTTGCAGAGACAATTTTTGGAAAAGTTCTGGAGACGGGGGAGTTTTAAAGAAATCTTCAAAAAAAGTGCGATCGCCCTTTTGCACCACTATACCAACTTCTTCGATTCCCGCGCTCAAAGCTTCTTCCACAATTGCCAAAATTATCGGTTTAGCGCGGCCGTCGCGATCTATAATTGGAAAGAATTCTTTCTTGACTGCCTTAGTAGCCGGAAACATCCGAGTACCGAAACCAGCGGCCGGAATCACGGCTTTGCGGACTCTGTACTGAGAACGGATTGTCAGTTTCAGACATTCCATCTCGGGGAAATCGCTGTTTATAATATCGATAACTTGCTGCTGGCTGTCCTCATCTTTCACGATAAACTGCGCCGTGCCGTCTCCTTGAGAACCTACTCCCTTCCCTCCCAAAATATAAGGCTGAATCGGTGGATAGTTTAGGATTTCGTGCAAAACTGGAGCAGTTAATTGTCGCGGACAAGCGGTGATTAAATACCTGTCAAATTCCCTCTGGGCAACTTTCATCAACTCGCCGATTTTAACTGCATCTCCCTGCTGTAAAGCGGAGGCCGCAGCTTGGGTAATTTGAGAACTAATTGCACCGAGATATTCCTGCACGTTTTCTTGAACTTCATTCGCCGCAAACGGGTAAGCCTGATTGAGGCTTGCCAGAATTTCTTGAGTATTTTTGCTAGCGCCCAAATCAACGATTACAAAAAACAAATCTTTGGCAACTTTTAGCTCAACAACATCCATTTCCGTGCCGTCAAAAATCATCATTATCGGGCGATTTCCATAGGCACAACCCTGATCCATGCGGCCGCAGCGCGAAGGTGTTGCAGTCTCCCCTAGATAAGCCATTTCCATTTCGGCGCGGACGTTCATTTTTAAATCGTACAAGCGATTGAAAGCGCGGGCTACTAACACGCAAATTGCAGCACTTGATGACAAGCCTTTCTGAATTGGCAAATCTGTTAAATAATTGTCAATTTCTAGTCCTCTCACGCCGCAGTGCGAGAGAAATTGATAAGCAACACCGGCTGCATAACTGAAAAAAGTTCCTGTTTGTGCCTCAGCAAGCAGAGCATTTTTTTCCATCGGGAGTGCAGCTTCAATTTTTGTGCCGTCATTTAAAGCAGCCCGCAAAATTAAGTGTGTGGGATGTTGGTTAACTTCGGCATAAATTCCTTGATTTGTACTGGCAATCAGAGTGCAGCCTTTTTCGATAGCGGGATTGCGCGGGCGATAACCTGCGGCCCAATCGCTGTGTTCGCCAAACAAACAAAGGCGGCCTGGCACAAAAAGTTTCATTGCATCTATCTAAGGGTATCTATATTGCGATTACTTTAACCTGAAATGCAGATATTTTAATAAAATTCGATCGTCCTCTGGGTTGATGTAAGTGGCTGGCGCAATTTGTTTTAATAAATGTAAAGTTAGAGTTGAAGGGACAATTTCAATGCGTAAGTTAAACATAGGTCTATCTGACGAGCAGCGTGCAGGCGTTATCGAACTGTTGAATCACGACCTGGCAGATGCTTATCTCCTGTTAATCAAAACCAAAAAGTATCACTGGGATGTAGTGGGCCCGCAGTTTAGATCGCTCCACCAGTTGTGGGAAGAACACTATCAGGCGTTAACACTAAATATCGATGCTATGGCCGAACGGGTGAGAACTTTAGGTGGCTATCCAATTGGTACTGCTGAGGGTTTTCTGAAGTATGGTTCGATTAAAGAACATATCGGCGATTTGCCTTTGGCTACGGAAATGGTATCGCGTTTAGTTGACGACCACGAACTGATTATTCGCAATCTCCGCCAACACGTCGAACAGTGCGCTGAAGAGTTTAAGGATGACGGAACCGCAGACTTTTTGACTGGTTTAATGGAACAGCACGAACAAATGGCTTGGATGCTGCGATCGTTTATTGAAGGGGAATCTATTTCGCCCGACGGTAAGCAGCCGAAAGCTCAAACCGCTACAGCTTCTCACGCTTAGAGATATCTAAGTAGAAGGAAGAAGCAAAAATTTATTTCCGTTGATTTAACTCTCTTCCATAGCTTGCCTCAAAAACCAGGTTTCTTTAAGAAATCTGGTTTTTGATATTGGGTTTATTTGCGTTATCGGTTGGCAAAATTATTGAATCGCATTCTTTCATAAACCTGGGACGGGAGCATTTTATGAATCACGGTTCGCGTCTTGATGGTGGAAATTGTTGTGCCTTCAGTATCTGTTGGTGTTGATTTTAAATCTGACCGAGATGGAGTAACTGGTGAAAGTAGAATCTTTAATATACTTTCTATTGATAAAATGTAGAAATTATGGCGCAAGAGAGTCATGAATAAATCTTCTCGAAAAGCTCGATACAGCCAAAATAACGTACTGCGATGGTTGCCGTTACGGTTGCTTTTAATGGCTAAATTGTATAGATAAAAACTGCTGTTAGACCAGCGATAAATATTGGCAGGAATTTCAGGATGCCGCTCCCGGACATCTGCCATAATTAGAGAGTGAGATTTGGCCATTGCTGCATAGTTGCAAGACATACTGCTGGAAATCTGTCGGTAGCCCACTAAAAATTCTGGCACTACTTTAAATTGATAATGCTCGGCGATGCGGAGAAAAAGTTCCAAGTCTTCGCAGCCTTGGGCGTTTTCGGCTTTCAATTGACAATTGTAACCGCCGACTCTCTCGAAACAAATGCGGCGGATCAGAGATGAACTCGCATTACCCATAAAATATTTATAAACTAAAGCTTTGTATACTTCTCCTTCGACGGTGGAGTTGTAAAATCCACCTGTGAATAAGTCTTTTTCGTTGATATCAAGTGACCAGGAATAGACAACTCCTACGGATTGTTCTGATTTAATTAAGCATTCGACTTGTTTTTCTAGGTTTTGCGGGTACCAAATATCATCGGCATCAATGGGAGCTATATATTCGCCTTTGGATTTTTCAATTGCTAGGTTGCGGGCGGCGGCTACGCCGGCATTGGATTGCTGGAATAACTTGACTCGGCTATCTTTTTGAGCAAAAGATTTGACGATTTCGGGTGTTGTATCTGTAGAGCCGTCGTCTACTACTAAAACTTCTATGTTTTGATAAGTTTGAGATAAAACAGATTCTAATGTTTTAACGATAAATTTTTCAGCGTTGAAAGCTGGTATAATTACCGAAACTAATGGGTGATTTAAATTGTTTAGGGAGGTGTCCATGTAATATAAAAACTGGTTTATGTAAAAGTTTTGCCTCAAAGGGATCTAGCTAAGGGTATGTTAGCAAATTACGAAAGCCCGATCGTACACCGTCGGAAATTTTAAGACCTATATTTAAAATATATTGCCAAAAGTCCTAATATGTGAATTGACGCCGAAGTCGGGATAGAGACTTGGCTCAGGAGTCACTCGCAGATGAGGTCTGTAAAAGAAACTGTACCGGACAAGTCCTGACAGCCTGCGGGTTTCCGTACAAAGTATGTTTGATTTTATACGGCGTGCTTACTTATAAAATCACAGTCTTGTGCGGTGCAACACAGCCGCACAAAAATGCTGCTGGTGCTTTTTCGCAAGTTTACACAAACAATCCTATATTTAAAGATTTTGTAAAGCTGTTGTCTGCATCAGGTCAGCCTCAGCAAGATATGGCGTAGAATACAGGTATGAATGGGTAAAAATTTAATAGAGAATGCCAGCAAAAAATTTAGTTGAATGCAAACAGCAATCGAGTTATAAATAAAAAAGTAGAGCTAATTTTACCCTTCGTAAAGTAGCAACAATAAAATTCAAGCAAATTTTGGTTCCTGCAATTTAAACAATTTAGGTAATGATTTCTACCGCCGATCCCACTGTATCCGTCATTATCCCAGTCCACAACGGGGGCGCTTACTTCCGTACCTGTTTGTCAAAACTGGCTCAAGCTGTGCCCAGACCGATCGAGATTATTGTAGTCGCAGATGGCGAAAGCGACGGTTCCTGGCGTCTGGCCAAGGAATTCGGCGCCAAAGTCATCAGGATTCCCGAATGCGGGGGGCCAGCGCGGGCAAGGAATTTGGGTGCCCAAGCTGCGAAGGGAGATATTCTGTTTTTTGTGGATGCTGATGTCGCTGTTTGTCCAGAAGCTGTGGGCTATGCGATATCGGTGTTCAAAAATAACCCCTACTTGGCTGCTTTCATCGGCTCTTACGACGATGCTCCTGGAGATCCCGATTTTTTATCGCAGTACAGGAACTTGCTGCACCACTACGTGCACCAAACAGGTAATGAAGAAGCTTCAACTTTTTGGGGAGCTTGCGGAGTGATTCGCCGGGAAATTTTTTTGCAGATGGGTGGTTTTAATGAGAGTTACCGCCAAGCTTCGATCGAAGATATTGAGCTCGGCTACCGTTTGAAACAAGCAGGTTATAACATTCGGCTGTGCAAAACATTGCAGGTGAAGCATTTAAAGCGGTGGGAACCGATGGGGATGCTGAAAGCGGACTTTTTCTACCGAGCGCTGCCTTGGACAGAACTGATTTGGCGCGATCGCAAATTGAATAACGACCTCAATTTGCAAGTTTCAAACCGGATCAGCGTGATTTTAACTTATGCAGTGCTGCTGGCAGTTTTGGGGACGTGCTGGTCGCTGAGCTTTCTGCTGCTGGCTGCCTTGCTGGCAATACCACTGGTAGCAATTAATGCACAGCTTTACCGATTTTTTCACCGCAAACACGGTATCGTATTTGCTCTGAAAACAATTCCTTGGCACTGGCTTTTCTACTTTTACAGCGGACTGGCATTTGCGATCGGCACTGGTCGCTACTTATACCAAAAAAAGCCGTTGACTGGCAAAGTTAGCTTGCCAGTATCCGCTCAATAAATCAAGGCCAATCGTCCTTCAACATCAGGTCGGTCGATAGTTTCTCAGGGTATTCACGGGTGCATCTATCACTTTGACAAGTTATAAATAACTGTATAGTTCGATTCAAAAGCTGGAGGTAGGCTGAGTGAAACATTATCCTGTTGCGATCGTCGGTGCAGGTCCTGCGGGCTTGACTGCTGCCTACGAGCTAGTCAAGCAAGGCATCATCCCTGTTGTACTAGAAAAAGGTGATAAAGTTGGGGGAATAGCTCGCACCGAAAGCTACAAAGGCTATCGTTTCGACATTGGCGGCCACCGCTTTTATACTAAAGTTGAAGCCGTGCAGCAGTTGTGGCAAGAGGTACTGGGAAATAAGTTTATTAAAGTGCCGCGATTGTCGCGAATTTTTTATCGAGGTAAATTTTTTAACTATCCGATCAGTGCCTTCAATACTCTCTTTAATTTGGGAATAATTGAGAGTACGCTGATTATTTTGAGTTATCTGAAAGTTAGAATTTGGCCGCTTCGGGAAGAAAAAACTTTTGAACAGTGGGTGATCAATCGTTTTGGCGAACGCTTGTATAAAACATTTTTTAAGACTTACACTGAAAAAGTTTGGGGCATTCCTTGTTCGGAAATTCAAGCAGATTGGGCGGCGCAGCGGATTAAAGGATTGTCCCTGACGACAGCTATTATTAATGCTTTGTTTGGCAGCAACGACACCAAAACATTAATCAAAGAGTTTGATTATCCGGCTTTGGGCCCGGGGATGATGTGGGAAAAGTTCGCGGAAGCTGTGGAAAATAAAGACGGCAAAGTTTATCTCGATACTAAAGTGATTAGCTTTGAACGTGAAGGGAATAAAATTAAAAGTATTACTGCCGAGCAGAACGGAGAATTAGTTCAATATTCGGCGGATAATTTTATTACGAGTATGCCGATATCTGCACTGGTAGCAAGACTGAAGCCGCAGCCGCCAGAAGAGGTGTTGCACGCCGCGCGATCGCTCAAGTATCGAGATTTTTTGATTGTATCGCTGATTGTCGATCGCAAGGATTTGTTTCCTGACAACTGGATTTACATTCACTCCCCCGAAGTCAAAGTGGGACGAATTCAAAACTTTAAGAATTGGAGCGCCGCTTTAGTTCCCGACGCCAGCAAAAGTTGTTTGGGAATGGAATATTTCTGTAGCGTAGGCGACGAGATTTGGGAAATGTCGGACGCGGAACTTGTCGAATTAGCAACTCGCGAGTTGGTTGGTTTGGGTTTAGCAACAACTGCCGAGGTTGAAGATGGAGTTGTCATACGGCAACTTAAAGCTTATCCAGTTTATGATGGGGAATATCGCGGACACTTGCAGGTACTTGAAGGTTTTTTGAAGGGAATTGAGAATTTGCAGACGATCGGGCGCAACGGTATGCACCGATACAACAACCAAGACCATTCCATGCTGACGGGGATGCTGGCTGTGAGAAATATTCTCGGCGAAAAGCACGATTTGTGGGACGTGAATACTGAGCGATCGTACTATGAAGATTTTAGTGTCGATCGCTCAAAAGAAAAGAAGGATTCGGATTTGATTTCGCAGTCTAGTTGATATTTTTGGAACTATGGCGATGGGGCTATTTCCTACGGGATAGCTCCGCTTCACCTGCATATTTTGTTTGTGGGCGATCGCTCAACTATCATCAGGTAACGGTGGCAGTAATGCCTCTAATTGCACAAGTAAACTAGGCAAAACACTTGTAACAATATTCCAAATAACTTCCGAACTCACTTGGTCATAACGGTTAACCAAAATATTTCGTAAGTTAATCGCATTTCGCCAATCAATTTCGGAGTGGAACTGCTGAAACTCGCTCAAAATTCTCCGAACTCCCTCCCCCAAAATCCCCAACTACCGCTCTACGGCACTTTGCATAAAAATACTTTCAAGACAAGTCTCGCAAATCGACCATCATCAGATTAGTTTGATGTTTGGGATAATTTTCAACTACCTGCCGTCTAGTAATGGTATTCAAGCAACTTCAACCATACGACCTATAACCTCAGATGAGGCAGTCCACGCATAAGTTATTTCATGTGTTTCTGGGTTTCGATACCATGACTCATCACAAACACTATTTCCACTATACACAATAATCACTTGCGCTCCTTCTTTAAAGAGATTAGGCGAGGTTGGATGGATGGTGTATCCTGCAAAGACGTTTCCAGGGTGCTGTCTGTTATCAAGCATCACACCAGTTATATCTGGTCTTCGCTGTTGACAGCCTGGATCGGAGTATAAAGGCACATTTACCCAACGAACAGTTCTAACCACATTATCTGGCTTAACTTCTTCTCTAGGCAAAGAGTCTTGATGATGTGGATCGTGAAGAATTTGAGATGTAGTTTTAAATACGACTATTCCAGAAAACTCAGAATCAATCAAATAGCTCAAACGTTGAAGTTTCCCTAAACTTAGGGAAGGAAGTTTGTGTACTATATCTTTGATATCAAGGATATCTGTTTGCGGATTAAACTCAAATAGATTGTAAGTGTTAAAAACCTGTGAATACTTCTTTTGCTTCCTTCCCAGGATAAGAAACTTGAGATGCCTAAAATTTTCATACTGCTTGTGACGAATGAAAATTTCTATAGTCTCCTCAATCTTTGTTGGCGTCTTGGTCGCCGTGACTTGGAAAGCAACTTTTCTATAAGAGTCTCCTAAATCTATTGCAGGATATTTATGCCCATCACGATCTAGATTGATAAGATCGTACCCGTATATAATATTGATAAATTTGGCCATGAAAGATTGAAGAATAAAATTTTGATCGAGCAATCCGATCGCTCCTCGGTACTCTACTGAATATTGTAAGATTCCTAAAAAATCACAAATTTTCTTTTGAAGCTCTTCCTGAACAAGCACCGATTATCCCTCTTTAACTCATGATTACAATTTTACTATAAATTGAGCCGGCTCATCCCAACTACAGCGATGAGCAACTCCTGCCGGAATAAATAATGGCGATGTCTCCGGCACTCTGCCTTTCTCGCTCCTGCTTGCCATCGAGCGATCGCGTACCGGGTGCATTCGATCGCCGATAGGGATTTTTTAACTGCTTTTTTTCCACCAAATCTACAGGACGGTGAAATAAATGCTCTATCTCTTCCTGCATACCCAATAAATGAGACAGCGTGAGGCGGTGCGATGGCTCATAGGTGACCAGTACATCCACATCACTATCAGGGCGAAAATCATCCCGCAGCACCGAGCCAAACAGGGCAAATTCGACAATGTTCCAGCGCTGGCAAAATTGCGCGATCGCATCTAGAGAGACTTTTAATCGATCGCTCACTACATATTCTAAATCCGCTTGTAACTCAATCATGGGCGAGTCAACCTCCGACGACAAAATTCAGAGAATCCAAGCATTGCTATAGCACCCGCTAATTTACCAAACTTGAGCATCCCAGACACATTTAAGTTTTCGATGCAAACAAAATTTACTAGACTTACTGATAAGATGAGAGGAGCTAGATTGAGAGGTCATCTTATGTCGCCGATAAAACAACGCCTTCTAGAAGCGATCGAACGGACTCCTGAATCGCTTTTAGAGCAAACCCTGACATTCCTGGAATTTTTGACCAGTCGGACACAGGCCGGGATCGTCCCAGACTTTGACTCAGATTTTGATTCAGACACAGACTCCAACGACCAAATCCTCGCTGACCTGAAAGCCTCGCTCCACCAAGCCAAAGCTGGACAAACCTTCCCCATCGAGGAACTCTGGGACGGCATCAATGTCTGATATGCCAGTCCAACTCAAATTCACGGCACTCTTCAAACGTCGCCTCAAGGGACTCGCTAAAAAGTATCGCCAAATTCAAACGGATGTTCAGCCCGTCCTCGATGAGATTATCCAAGGAAACTTCATCGGAAACCAGATTGCAGGAACCCAATACACCGTTTACAAAGTCCGGGCTAAAAACAGTGATGCCCAAATTGGTAACAGCGGTGGTTATCGTTTGATTTATCAAGTTGAATCACCGACTCAGGTTGTTTTACACCTGATTTACTCGAAATCAGAACAAGCAAACGTCTCGGCCGAGGAAATCCAAACTGCGATCGCACAATACCAAGCAGAACCAGGCGAATAAGACATTTTTCAAGTCTAAACTTTAAATATCGCCGACATTGATATCACATATGGCCCAAGTCCCGACCTTCTTGCGGCAGCAGTGTATCTTTGAGAGTTGACACAAATTTTTTAAACTTGTGCTAACTCTTGACTACATACTGACTAGAGTGAAAAATATGCAAAAACGCCAGCAACAAACCAACCAACCTATGAACTTTTCAGCAAAATCAGGGGGCAAAAGTGCCACACCCCCAAAAACCAAGTCAACACAGAATCTCGGCGTCGCAGGATTGCGGAAATTACTTTTTGCCGCCGGCATAGCCTCTCTGTGCGCTAGCTGTCAAAATCCTCCAGCACCCACCGCCACAACTCCCGGAGGCAGCCCCGGAACCAGTCCCGCAGCCACTCCCGTCGCAGTCAGCAGCCCCGGCGACCCAAATACTGTCAAAATTGTCTCCATGCTGCCCATGACAGGCAGCGCCTTGGGTCAAGCTCAAACAATGGTCAACGGCATCCAACAAGCCCTCGCCGAAACCAACTCCAAAGCTTGCGACGGCAAAATCCAAATCCAATACGAAGTTTACGATGACGCCACCGCCGCCGCCGGCAAATGGGACCCTGCCCAAGTAACGTCCAACTCGAACAAAGCCGTGGCTGACGGTTCGGTAGTTGCCGTCATCGGTCACTATAACTCCGGTGCCGCCAAACTTTCCATTCCCGTGCTCAACCAAGCTAACATCGTCATGATCAGTCCGGCCAACACTTATCCGGGACTGACTAAACCAGGAAAAGGCGAAGCCAAAGAACCCAACGTTTATTATCCCGCTGGCACTCGCAATTTCACCCGCGTTGTCCCCGCTGACGACCTTCAAGGTGCTGTAGCTGGCAACTGGGCGAAATCTTTGGGCGTGCAAAAAGTATACATTCTCGACGACCAAGAACTCTACGGCAAAGGCATCGCTGATGTTTTTGAAGCCACTGCTAAAAAGTTGGGAATTCAAGTCCTCGGAAGAGAGGGAATTGATATTAAAGCTAGCGACTACAAGGCGTTAATGAATAAGATCAAAGCTTTAAATCCCGACATGATTTACTTTGGAGGCACTACTCAAAGCAATGCCGGACAAATAATTAAAGACATGAGAAATGTCGGGATGACGGCTGATGCAGTTAAGTTCATGGGGCCCGACGGCATTAAAGAGCAAGCTTTAATTGACGCGGCCGGCAAAGATGCCGAAGGAGTTTACGCTACTTTTGGCGGCTTGCCTCCTCAAGAATTGACTGGTGTGGGTGCGAAGTGGTACGAAAGTTACAAGGCAAAATATAATGCTGAACCGGAAGCTTATGCAGCTTACGCCTATGAAGCTGCTAAAGTTGCGATCGGCGCAATTAATAAAGTTTGCAAAAATGACCGCGCTGCTATCCGCGAAGCTGTCTTGGCAACTAAAGATTTTAACGGGGTACTCGGCACTTGGAGTTTTGACACCAACGGCGACACGAGCTTGACTACAATGTCAGGAAATGTTGTTAAAGGTGGCAAGTGGGAGTTCGTGAATGCGCTCAAGACGGAATAATTAGTCAGTTGTCAGTTGTCAGTTGACTGTTGTCAGTTGACTGTTGTCAGTTGGCTGTTGACTGTTGTCAGTAGTGATTTTAACTGGTTCCTAAGCACAGCCTAGGAACCAGTCACTCTTGGTCTGCTGGGCTTTCCGATCCGAAAAATTGGAGGTAGAGCCTCCAAATCCGCGTTTCTAATATCTGCCTAGAAACGAGTAGAATGAATGTTCCTAATGCCCAATTTCCAATTCCCAATTACGAATAATTATGAAAAACTGGAAAAGTATTCTCTTATATCTAGGTGTAGCTTATATAGTTTTGCTATTAGGCCCGATCGCAGGATTTGATCTGCCAAAAATAGTTGGAGAAATAGCCAGCAATCCTGAAGTTTTTATCCAACAATTATTAGTTGGTCTTGTCAACGGGGCGCTGATTGCAATTATTGCTTTGGGTTACACGATGGTTTACGGCATTATTGAGTTAATCAATTTTGCTCACGGCGATTTGTATATGTTAGGCGCTTTTGCTTCCCTAACCGTGTTCGGGGCTTTTGGGATTCAAGATGGCGCACCTTTAGGTATTGCTATACCGGTGATGTTAGTCGCTTTAATTGTATGTTCGGTGTTTTGTGCTGGACTGAATATTGTTGTCGAAAAGTATGCTTATCGACCTTTGCGAAATGCTCCCCGTTTGGCTCCTTTAATTTCAGCGATTGGAGTTTCTTTTATTTTCCAAAATATGGGTCTGTTTTGGGGAGGATTGAAAGCTTTTATTCCGGTGATGGGTTCTAACTCGGCAGCTCCGAAAAGCTTTCCAGATTTGTTGCCGCGAGTTGATATTCTCAAATTTTTGGGAATTCAAACGAGTATTGTATTTACTACGAAAGATTTAATTGTGTTGGTGGTGGCTGTGGTATTGATGGTTTTGCTTCATGTTTTTGTCCAGTACACTCGTCTCGGAAAGGCGATGCGGGCAACTGCTCAAAGTCGCGATGCTGCTAAAATTATGGGAATTAATGTCGATCAGATTATTGCTCTGACTTTTTTGATTGGGGGAGCTTTGGCTGGTTCTGCGGGTATTTTGGTGGGTTTGTACAACAATACGATCGTGTTTACGATGGGGTTTACGGCGGGTCTGAGGGCTTTTACGGCGGCGGTTTTGGGGGGGATTGGCAATATTGTGGGGGCGATGTTAGGAGGGGTTTTGATTGGGTTGCTGTCGTCTTTGAGCGATCAGTATTTGTCGAGCCGCTGGACTAATGCTTGGGTGTTTGGGGTTTTGGTGGTAATTTTGGCTTTTCGTCCAGGCGGTTTGCTGGGAGAGAATGTTCAGGAGAAGGTTTGAAGGTGCTGGGTTGAAAAAATGGCAAAAGACATTTATCATTATCAAGTAAGGACTGCTTTAGAAAAGGATGGGTGGATAATTACAGACGATCCTCTGACTCTGCAATTTGGTTCGCGCGGTGTGTTTGTGGATTTGGGAGCTAAAAAGCTGTTAGCAGCCGAACGCGAGGGACAAAGAATTGCAGTTGAAATCAAAAGTTTTGTCGGCAAATCTCTAGTAAAAGATTGGGAAAATGCGATCGGTCAATACACTTTGTACTTAAAAATCATATCGAAAAAAGAGCCAGAGCGCACTCTATACCTAGCAATTACTGAATAAATTTATACAAGCTTCTTTAATGAAGATATTGTGCAAGTTGTCCTCGCGGATAAAGTAATAAAACTTATCGTGGTCGATTCGATTCAGGAGGTTATTACCAGATGGATAAACTAGACGAATACCGCGACTTGATCTATAAAATATTGTCCTACTATGCCAGCCTACCGTACAGATATGCCAAGCTTAATAGCAAAGTCATTGTCGGGAGCATCCCGGTTTTGTAAATATCCCCAAATCAGCGTAAAATAGTTAAAATCAATAGAAGCGTCAAAAAAAGT
>NZ_JAUBTB010000094.1:0-25803 GCF_036704965.1 Microcoleus sp. F10-B2
CGAGGCTCTACCATAATACAGACTTAAGTTCTGGGGTTTGCTGTAGATTATACTATAGCGAGAGTGACAAAAGAGGGATAATCTCAAATCTGTTAACATCGGAATTATTCCTATCTTTCTTCTCTTAATCTGCGTGAATCGGCGTGAATCCCTTGTCATCTGCGGTTGACATTCTCTTTTTTTTACCGCAGATGATGGCAGATCAACACAGATTAACGCAGATTAATTAGATCGATTCCGGCTTACTTTGAGTGTAGCATTAAGAGTTGGGAGATCGCCCGCGCAAACAAACCATGCCTTAAAAATCCCCTTCATCTACTTGAAATACAGTCATTCCCAACGACCGCCACATATCAACAACTTGCTGGCGATCGTCCAACACAAACTTAACATTATATTTCCCTGCAATATGTCGCCGATAGAACTCCTCTTTAATAATCGCATCCTTCCTCATATCTCCGGTTTTCCGCATATAAAGAGCGGCATAATTAACCTCATACTGCTGCAACCATTTTTCAGTTTGAGGCTGACAGTCATCTGTTCGACCCGACACTACAATAATATTAACGCTGGACTGCCACTTGCGAACGGTATCTAAGACCGGCTGATTGGGCAAATCGCGATCGCACGTAGAAGCATCAAAAGGATTTCTGCCATTGAGAAGTGCCAGCGTACCGTCCATATCGACAATAATTGCATCCGGCAAATCCGGGTTATATTCCGGCGGCGGAACGGGAACCCGCACGTACTTATTGTACATCTTCACGATCACATCTTTGCCCACCGAATTAAGCCTTTTCAAATCCCGTTTAATACATTCCTCAACCGGAACTTGCAGGAAAGAATCATTAACTTCCACAACAGCTTTACCTTTAACCAACTCCTTGATATGCTCGATGTGAGGCCCAAAATTAGTATCATCAACAATGACGTGCTTGCCGCTTTCCAAAGCCATCAAAATAATCGTATCTCTCAACTGCACAATAAACTTTTCATTTGCAGGCGACCAATGAGAAGCGTGAGCCATTTCTCTGAGCAAATCTTTATTGCTACGCACCCACTTTGCAGGTTCCGACAGCAGCAATTCCCTAGCAAATTGAGATTTTCCCGAAGCAGGTAAACCGACAAGTACAATAACTCTTTTCATAGTAATTGGTAATTGGTAATTGGGCATTGGCCAAACAGGGCATTGTTTAAATACTTACCTCTTCATTCCATCCGTTACATCCGTTACATCCGTTACATCCGTTACATAATCCGTTGCCGAACTTCCCTCTTCCTTCAACATCTGCCTCACCCTCGATCATTAATCCGTGTATCCGTGTCAAAATCCGTGTCGTGCCTTCCTTCTTCTACAAACCTAAATGGATGTAATCTAAACCCAAGAGTTCCTCTATTTTATGGATCGTAACATCACGGAGAGCTTCTTTCACTCCCGCAACTCTTCGGGCCCGCAAAGAAAACAAAATGCCGGAATACGGCAAATGTTTCACAGCTAAGGCAAAATCTTTCTGAACTTCGATATGTTCATGCTGTCGGTAAGCTTCCTCGATTTCTTCAACCAAAGATTGATATTTGTCCTTAACTTTTTGATACAACTCACTCCACTCAGGAAAATAAGCTAAAAACTCTTCTCCTTCATTAGTTAAAACAATTTCTATCAGGCGCCGGGTGGAAAACCCTTCGCGGAGATGGGAAATTGCGACATATTGCGGAGACTTAACTTTAACTCGGTTGAAGTTAGCGTCGCAGATAATATACCCTTCCGAATCCATCGGATCTAAATGTTGAGCAGCTTCGATAACTTCTTTCCAGCTAGTTAAAGGATAGGATGCTACCAATTCCCAGCCGTATTTATTTGCCCAAATACTCGGGTCGGTTTCTAGCAGCGTTTGAGTGTTGCGAACCCCGTGCAGCACGATTTGATTGTTTTGTTGCTGGACAACTATTCTATTGTAAGGCGTCATCAACTCAAAGATAAAACACTGGTCGGTTTCTTGTGGCAATTGATATCCCAATTCTTGCCATACTTTCCAAAAAAGTTCGGCAAAGCTGAACCCAAAACCGTTAACTTCGCCGGCGGCGTCGGGAGTGCCACTAGATTGCACTCTCCATTCTCCCTTGTAAAAATACAGTACAGTCAGAGAACCGTCTAGTTTTTCGTAAACTTTGGCATTTGTCCAATCAATTGCAGCGGCGTGAATTTCTCCGTAATTAAAAAATTTGTCGTAGGGATAAGAAACTATCTGCCAATCTTGAGATGAATCTACAATAATGCCTCGGCACTGCTGGACTATTTTTTCGCCCAGGGGAGATTCTATCTGCGAGTATTTCAGACAGACTAGATCGGGATATTGGCGGTGGCGGGTAACTTTGATATGATAAGTTTCGGACAAGGTTTCTAATCCGTGCTGGCGCAAATACTCTTGCAGTTCCACAATCGACTCCTAAATTGATCGCCTTCTCTCTATTATAGATGAATTTATATTTTAGCAACATTGTCAAGATAGTATAAAAAATATTTTCCCGGAAAAGCGAGTGTTAATTTTGTATTTTGAATTATGGTTGTACATAGGTGAATGCAGTTCGCCGCCCAACTAAACTCTTGGAATATTAAGGGAAAAGACCGTGAAGAAGAATTTATTACTTTTGGCTGCTTCGGCTGGTGTATTGACTGCTTTAGTACCTCTCTCCGTTGTTTTTGGATCTTCGCAATTGTCGCAGCGACAATCGGGAACAACACAAATTGCTCAAGGAGGTACGGCGGTTCCGGTAAGTGAAATTTTGCCAAAGTTAAAAGGCAAAACGCAAGTGCCTATTTTTATTCCCAGCAGGATTCCGGTTTCCCAAAAAATGTACTATCCAACTACAGCACAAGCAAACAGCTATGCTATTTCAATCGACTATACAGCAGATTGCGGCGGTACGACTGTTTGCACTTTTGGGTCAATTCAAGGTCAAAAAGGCGGGGAGTTTACTACAAAACTAGAAGGGGTAACTAAGACGTTAAAAAATGTCAAACTTGCGGGCGGTGTGAAAGGAGTTTTTCATAACGGTTGTGGGGCTTACTGCACAGCAACTCTTCAGTGGAAAACTCAGGGTTTTATGTATACCGTCGCCATTAAGAACGGACGAGAATCTGATTTAATTTTAATAGTAAATTCTGCTATTCAAGCTGGGAAGCGTTAAGTTTGGCAGTCGGGGACGCACAACTTCTAGATGTAGGGTGCGTAAGGACGCACCTTACCGTTATTGTATGATATATCTTAACTCGCACTCGCCCCTTACAAGATGCTATATTTTTTTGCGCTTACCTACTTCGGGGGAAATCAGGATGAGGAGAAGATGGCTATTTGCGGCGATTTTTGCTTGTGTGGTGACTGCTTTTGCCATCGCACCTTTGACACCAAACTCAGCGTTAGCAAGGACTGAACTCCCGATTACAGAAATCCGCTGGTTTAATTATTCCCCTGAAGATAGCTGGCAACCGATACAATTTATTGTACCCGATCGCAATACTGCAAAATCTGCAGGCAGCCGCAAGTTGCGGTTGTACGATGTTCATATTGCCAAGATGTTTGAGATTTCTGATTTTCTGTGCGATCGCGATCGTGCTTCTGAGGGTTACAATTGGTCTTATCAAGCGGAAAATGGCAATATTGAGATGGGACGCTTCAAAATTAGCTGCAATCTCGCCCGTTCCACAGCCACAGCTTACGGGTTAGGGAAACCAGAAATTACAGTGATTCGCCGCAGCTTCAACCTGAAAAACGGTCGCCCTTCTTTTGCGCTAGAAAAATACTCGATTCCCACTTTTAACATTGCTAAAAATAGAGTTGTGCAGTGGAGTAATTTTGTGCAAAAGTTTCCCCCAACCCCCGATAATTCAGGTGAAAACCAAGCTAACAGTCGTTTTCCTGCAAGTAACATTTCTAGACAAATCAAAGGCAAAACGCGAGTGCCAGTTTTTCTTCCGAGTATACTTCCTTTACCTAACACTCAGCAAGTTGATTTTGATGTGCAAGCAGGTTCCCACGGTTACATTGTGGGAATGTATTTAGGCAAAGGATGCCGCATCGGAGCCTGTTATTTCGGCACAATCGAAGCTAAAAGAAATGAACCGTTTTCGCCTCCTTCGCAATTGCCGCAGGATACTTACAGAAGCGTTGAATTGGCCGGCGGCATCAGGGGGATTTATTTCAATAATTGCGGTGCTTACTGCACTGCTTTTGTTGAGTGGCAAAGGCTGGGGGTGCTGTACCGAGTCACAAGGAAAAACGCACGGCAGCAAGAAGTTGTCCAGATAGCAAATTCTGCACTTCAAGCAGGGCAACGTTAAATTTTACTGGGAAATGGAAAAGGTACGCGCCAGCGAAGCTATCTTCCCGCAGGAGTTCCCGAAGGGTAGGGAATCGACTTTTTTCGCATTCAATATCCCGTTGCTGTAGACTTAAAAAGTACCTAAAAAACTAATAAGATGCCTGCGATTAGTGTTGAAGAAGCCAAGCAGAATCTGCAAGCTATCTTGGAAAAGGTGGCGAAAGGAGAAGAAGTGACAATCGTACAGGAGGGCAAAGTAGTAGCTCGCGTAGTCCCGCCGCTCACAAAGGAGCAGCGGTTAGCTGAACTCAAAACACTCCGAGACTCTATCCAAGTAAAGGGTGAACCGCTGAGTGCAACAGTCATTAGGCTGCGACAGGAGGAACGCTATTGATTTACTTGGATACTAGCGTTATTGCTCCCAATTACTGGCCAGAACGTCTCAGCGAAGCATCTCAGCATTTACTGAGGACAGAAACTGAACGAGGATTGAGTCAGCTAGTTGAAGTGGAAATTTTTTCCGCACTGTCTCGCAGAGTGCGAATGAGAGAAATTTCTCAGTCCGAGGCAAGACAAATAGCAATTGAGTTTCAGGCAGACTTGGACAGGGGTTTTTATACTCGCATCCCCTTAGAGCCTATTCATTACAATTTAGCTCGCGATTGGATTAGCCGTTTTGAAGTACCGTTGCGTACCTTAGATGCACTGCATTTAGCAGTAGCAAGTTCTAATCAGTTGCTTTTGGTGACTGGCGATGAAGCTTTGGCTCGCAGTGCTCGGACTTTAGGAATTGAAGTTCAGTTATTGATTGCCGTAGCTGAGGGCTAAAAGGTCTATCGCCCTTTTGTCAATGAAGCTGCACTTATGCCTCCACCAAAGGTGCATAGCAGGATTTCATATCCTCGCGGGAGATGATTTTAGTTGATGTTTCCGCAGGTTCTAATCCCTTGCGGGCGTTGAGCCAAGGTGTCTCTGATTGCGTCAATTCTGCAAGATGTTTAGCACTTAATTCTCCATAAGCATTCCAAACTTCTTCGAGAACCTCGATTTCATCTTCCTCGAATTCTTCTTCAAAATTATCGGGAGCCGGAATATCGCTATATTTGTAAGCTTTGTACTCATGCCAAACATCGCGGACAATGGGACCGGAAACCCAAGCTTCAATCTCTTGAAAAAATAGCGGCTGGTTTCTAAATACTAAACTCCAAGCTTGCGCGTAATATACGAGCTTTTGCAGTTTGAGAGGAGAAATGGTATCGCCTGCTTCTCGATCGACACGACATAAAAAGTAACGAGCTACGTCAAGAGCACTTTTCATAGTTTTAGGATTTTAGTAATTTGACAAATTCACTTTTGATGCTAAGCTATTTGGTGGCTTGAGAAGTACGATCGCAACTTCGATCGCCCTTTTCCCCTCGCCACTACATTTCTCTCCCCAACTCTCGCAACCTTTGAGCTAATTCTTTCTCGCTGCAGCTAAGCTAACTCCTCATGTCAACCAGGTTCATCCGGCTCGACGCTAGGTAAATCGTACATCGCCGGCAGCCTTTGCTTCGGAATGTCGATCGGCCCCATGCCAGCGACGCGCAATGCTGGATGGGAAACATCATCAAGACTCGCAGCAGCAGCCGGTCACAATCTGGTATTTCTATTTTATCGCCCGAATTATCCCAACCAGCAATTAAAGTCCCCACCTGCGGTACGCTAGATCAGGTGAATATATTGGCTGATTTCAAGCTATCCTCCGATCGATCTTATGTCCCCAACCACATCTGCCCCTTCCCGAACCGTTCGCATCGGTTCCCGCAAAAGCCAACTCGCTCTCGTGCAAACCCACTGGGTGCAAGAACAGCTACAGAAACACTTCCCGGAACACACTTTTGAAGTCCACACCATGTCCACCCAAGGGGACATAATTCTTGATGTCGCCCTCGCTAAAATTGGCGATAAAGGACTTTTCACCAAAGAATTAGAAACGGGAATGATTAACAATGAAACGGACTTTGCCGTTCATTCCCTCAAAGATTTGCCGACCAATTTGCCCGAAGGTTTAATTTTAGGATGCGTCACCGAACGGGAAAATCCCGCTGACGCCCTGGTAGTTCACTCCAAGCACAAAGACAAGCAACTCGACACCCTGCCTGAAGGTTCTGTAATCGGTACTTCTTCTTTGCGCCGGCTGGCTCAACTGCGACACCATTTCCCTCATTTTGAATTTAAAGATATTCGTGGCAATCTCAATACTAGACTCGCTAAATTAGATGAGGGCGGTTACGACGCGATTATTTTAGCAGTTGCCGGCCTCGAAAGATTGGGAATGGGCGATCGCATCCACCAAATTATCCCTGCTGAAATCTCCCTTCACGCCGTCGGACAAGGTGCTTTGGGTATCGAATGCCGCGCCGGAGACACAGAAATCATGGAAGTGATTAAAGCTCTAGAACACTCGGAAACCGCCCAAAGATGTTATGCCGAACGCGCATTTCTGCGGGAATTAGAAGGCGGCTGTCAAGTGCCGATAGGCGTCAATACCAAAATAGAAAACGGTCAATTAACCTTAACTGGAATGGTATCGAGTCTCGACGGCAAGCAATTCGTCAAAGATACTGTTTCCGGCGCCGCCGAGACTGCTGAAATGCTGGGAATTGACCTCGCTCACCGACTGCGCCAACAGGGTGCTAGTGCAATTTTGGAGGAAATATTTGTCGAAGTTCAACGTGGTTCCTAAAACCGCTCCGCATCTCTTTGTCAATGCTTTTAGATGCGATATATCGCCTTTTGTACAATAATAAAAATAACAGGCGTTTCGCGGCAAAACAGATAGAGTAGCAGTCTGATTGTAGATTTTTGATGGGATTTTAGGTAGGACTTGCGCGATAGATTTCAAAAATATCTGACTAATTTAGGACGCTCCGCACGGGTGTTAAGCAACCCGGTTTCTGATGTAAGTCTCGCTGTATAGCCCAAGATTTATGGTAAAAACCGGTTTTTTTTCGTAAGTCCTATAATTCTTAACATCCCCATCCACAATCTACAATCAAACATCCAAAATTAATCAGCAATTTATTTCAGGTAAAGGCCAAATATGAGCGCTAGAGAAACTCAATTAAAGCTGGAATTGAAAAAGGTTCAGCAACTCTATAGCAAAATGCAGGCAGACCAACAAGCTTTGCAGAAGCAATTGAAAGAGTTCAAAACTCAAGCAGGAAATTTTTCGGATGTAGTCGAGCAAGTCTTGCCGTCCGTAGTTTCAATTTACGTCATGGATTGGGATACAGAAGAGGAGATTTCTTCAGGGAGCGGCTTCTTTGTATCGCCGGACATAATTGTCACTAACTATCACGTTGTAGAAGATATTGCCGATGAAGATTACTTCTATGAAGAAGATGAAGTCGAACAGGTTTTAGTGGAAACTCACGACGGAAAATTGAGATTGGCAGAGGTGGTGTTTACTGGTAATGCAGAAGAAGATTTAGCATTGCTCTTAATTAGCGATTTTACCTTCGACCAGAACACAGGGGAACAAGTGGAATTTCCCCAAGAATATCCTCCCCTAGAGTTGTCTTTTGATGTGAAAGTGGGAGATAGAGTAATTGCGGTGGGCAATCCTTTGGGGCAGTTTGCTTCAACTGTAACTCAAGGTATTGTGAGTGCTATTCGAGAACCTGACGAGTATGAAGAAGGTGACGAAGAAGATGATAGTGCTGCTGAGGTAAAGGTGTTACAAACGGATGCGGCGATTAATCCGGGAAATTCCGGGGGGCCGCTGATTAATATGGCCGGTCAAGTGGTTGGGGTGAATACGTGGGGATGGGAAGATGCTGATAATATTAATTTGGCGATCGCCTCTGAAGCTTTGGATGATTTTCTAGCGGGATTTGAGGAGACTTTTGAGGACGATTCTCAGAATTAGCCGGGATTTGTCGGTAATATGTGATTCGAGCGTTGGCGAAGCTTGCAGAAGAGGATCGCTCTTTTTAGGAGAGGGGATGGAAAAGGCGATCGCTATTTCCTTAATTACATACTGATTGTTTTGCGTGCAGTTTTACTAATGCCTAAAGGTGAGCAGACTGCATACAATTTTTGATGTTTACCGTCCCTCAGAAAGTGACAGATAAATTTGATTAGATCGTGAAAATTCTCGCGAGAGGGGAGTCCGGGCGATCGCTCTTTTTTTCACCGCACAGCGACGCGGATGGAAAAAGGGCGATCGCATTCTTGAGTAAACTGCGATCGCTACAGCAACTCAGATTTATAGTTGTTTTTGAAAGGCGCGTTAATATTGTGCCGCTCGCCATTTAAACTTAATCTAGACTAACAATCTCAAGGAACACAAAAAAATAATGCGCATTTTATTTGTATCCGCCGAAGCAGCACCCCTCGCCAAAGTCGGCGGTATGGGCGATGTCGTCGGCGCTTTGCCTAAATTTCTGCGGCGCATGGGACACGATGTCCGCATCTTCATGCCCTACTACGGTTTTATCCCCGACAAAATGGACGTTCCCAAAAAACCTGTTTGGGATGGGTCTGCGATGTTCCAAAGCTTCTCTGTCTTTGAAAGTGTTTTGCCGGGAACCGATGTACCTTTATACTTATTGCAACATCCATCTTTCTTGCCGCGCCGCGTTTACGGCGGTTTAGATGAAGATTGGAGGTTCACTTTCTTTGCCAATGCTGCGGCTGAATTTGCCTGGAATCACTGGAAGCCCCAAATTATCCACTGTCACGACTGGCATACGGGGATGATACCTGTTTGGATGAGCCAAGACCCCGATATCAGCACGGTTTTTACTATTCACAATTTAGCTTATCAAGGGCCGTGGCGCTGGCGTTTGGAGCAGATGACTTGGTGTCCTTGGTATATGCAAGGTCACAATACAATGGCTGCCGCAGTACAGTTTGCCGATCGAGTAAATACAGTTTCGCCGACTTACGCCGAGCAAATCAAAACCCCAGCTTACGGGGAAACTTTGGAAGGTTTGCTTTCTTACATCGGCGGCAAAGTTTCGGGCATTTTGAACGGAATAGATACAGAATCTTACAACCCAGAAACTGACAAGTACCTTCATCAACAATTCAGTGTTGATACTATTGAAAAGCGCCCAGCTAACAAAATTGCCCTGCAAGAAGAAGTCGGTTTGGAAGTGAATAAAAATGCCTTTTTAATGGGCATGGTGACGCGGCTGGTAGAACAGAAAGGATTGGATTTGATAATTCAAATGCTCGATCGCTTCATGGCCTATACCGACGCTCAGTTTATTGTACTCGGAACGGGCGATCGCTACTACGAAACCCAACTTTGGCAAATGACAGCCCGCTATCCAGGCCGGATGTCCACCCAATTACTCTACAACGACGCCCTCTCCCGGCGCATTTACGCAGGCTGCGACACCTTCCTGATGCCCAGCCGTTTCGAGCCCTGCGGCATCAGTCAAATGCTAGCCCTCCGCTACGGGTGCGTACCAATGGTTCGCCGCACCGGCGGTTTAGTCGATACCGTTTCCCACCACAACCCGATCGACAATACTGGTACAGGTTACTGTTTCGATCGCTACGAACCCCTCGATTTGTTCACCTGCATGATCAGAACTTGGGAAGGTTTCCGCTACAAAGATAAGTGGAGAGAACTGCAACAGCGCGGCATGAGAGAAGATTTTAGCTGGGATATTTCGGCACGGAAATACGTCCACTTGTACAGCGATATTTTGGGACTGCCGCCCGAAGAAACTGCACCGGAACCAGAGGCAGAATTGATCGTTGGTAAGGGTTAATTTTAGTAAGGTGCGTCATACCAAATCCGGTAGCATCGGAATTAATATTACCCACAGCTTTCAACACGGCGCAGTGCAAGAGTGTCCCTACAATGAATCGCGGTAGGGAAACGGCACGGTGCCGTGTCCTCTATATCATAAGGAGTGCAACCGGAAACGATATCATTGGGTTTTTGATTCGACTGAATCGAGGGGCCATCGGCTGACGCACCCTACAGCTTAGTAAAGTGCATCAGTCAGTTTTTGATTCAATTTAATCTATCGACTGACTGCTGACTGCTGACTACTAACTACTGACAAATTAATCAACAAATAAATCGAGAGGTAAATGACCGTAAGTGCCACTAACTCCACCTTCTGAGGAAGATTGGCACGACACCAAAACGCCCCGGTAAGTTCCGATATAACCGTCAACATAATACGAACCCTTCAAAGTATTGAACTTAATATAAACCGAACCAGCAAAGGTCGAGACAGCATTGGGATCTAAAACAGCTTGATATCCTAAAGCTTTCAAATAAGCTTCTAAAGCTAAAAACCCCTCATCCGTCGAAGAAGCGCACACTCCCAACATTTGATAATCCGACAAACTTGCTACCAGCAAAATCGCTTGACGGAGGGCCTGTTTTTCCAGCGGCGATGCTACAGATTGCATATCCAGACAAGTGAAATCCTTGAGGATTTGCTGTGCTTCTTCAACAGTTAGGGTAGTCGGGTTTTGAGTAGACATGAATTGCTCTGATATTTCCCAAAATTACGATCGACAATCGGGCACTCATCAACGAATTTCTGTCATTGCAACCCTCGATCGACGGCGGTAACACTTACACAAGTCTTGATTATAGCCCATTGTGGACTCTGGCAATCAATTCGGGCGATCGTCTTCGATGGCTTAGCCAACGCCCGAATCGCACAAAAAAGCTAGTAGTTTTTACCGATGTTTTCAAGTTTAGATCTGTCCGCGTTTTTTCAGCTTTGCTAGGGCATCTTCTGCCGCATTTTTTTCAGCATCTTTTTTGCTTTTGCCTTTACCTTCTCCATAAAGTTTCTCTGCGACATAAACTTTCGCGAGAAATTCCGGCTTGTGGGGCGTTCCTCCTGCTTGGACTGTCACGTATTTGGGCGGAGTCGTGTCACCGTTGGATTGTACCCATTCTTGAAAGCGATTTTTCGAGTCTACAGTCGATCGAGTTTCGACCACATTTTCGGGAACAGAATCAAACATTTGCCACACAAACTGGCTCACTTTGTCCATATCTTGTGTATCGAGATAGTAAGCGCCAATAAATGCTTCAAAAGTGCTGCTGAGCAAATTTGGATTGGTAATCCCACCTTCTCGATAAGCTCCTTTTCCCAGCCGCATTTTTAAGTCTAAACCTATTTCAGTAGCAAATCTGGCTAATTGTTTTTCATCTACTAATGCAGAACGCCGACGAGTCAGTTGGTCTTCTCCCATTTCTGGATGACGCTGATAGAGATATTCGCCGCTGAGAAAAGTCAGCAAAGCATCACCGAGAAATTCTAAGCGTTCGTTGTCTTCTTCGCGGAATGTGGGGTTTTCGTTGACGTAGGAACGATGGGTTAGCGCTTGGCGCAGCAGTTTTTCATTTTTGAATTCGGGAATGGTAATTTTGAGTTCTTGTGTTGAATTAGTTAATGGCATAGAAGTTTTGTAATGGTTATTGTTTTTGGAGTTGGGTGTTATTATGTGGACATGAAAGAGCCGCAAATAGCGGTAGGTTTGGAGAATCTAGTTTATCAAATAAACTGGATTTTTGCTATCTGCGGCGAGGTAAATTTTAACAGATATTTGGCGGTTCTACTATTTGCCCGTTAGTCCGTCAGTCCGCCAGGGGTTAAAACCCCTGGCTCATAGCTAAAGTCCTCTTAAGAGGACTGAAGATTGTATTTTTTTAACTGTCTGTCAGTCGGTTTTAACCGACTTTAGCTATTAGACAGGGAATTCATTCCCTGGCGGGCTGTGTTGCTTCAAGCAGATAATTTATCTGCTTCTATTGATAAATCTTTTTGATTTTTAAGTTGGGGTTTCAATCCTGCACACAAACTAGACCATTCGTCTACATAATGAAACTTATCCTCACCAACGAGGTTAATCAGTTTTTGGCTTGCACTTTTACGCCGTGCAAAAACGATGACTGTTATACCCAAAGCCTTCAAAACGGTGATTAAACCTGCAAAGTCCCGATCTCCTAAGACTAGGATAATTATGTCCAGAGAAGGCTTCATTGCCACTCGTTTGATACAGTCAAACACCAATTGTTTATCTGCACTGTTTTTACCATCGGGGACATCAACGCCTTTAAAACCCTGCTTTTCTAGCCGAATATTGTGGGTAAGTTGATTTTTTTTCTGCGAATTGTAGTAACTTTTAGGCGGTTCTAAACGCCCTTTGGATTTGGCAAAAGCCAGCAGTAATTCAGCTTGATTTGGCTTTAAGTAGACGTTCTGAGAATCCAAAAACATGGCAACTCGCTGAGACTGGATTTTTTGTTGGCCTGTGGTTCGATGATTGTGCGTCATTTGATTATGTCCTACAAAGAGGTTGACTGGACAGCCTCGACATATCACGCATCTAGGATTAATGGAGTGTTGTCTGTGGATTTGCTCACAAATGAACATCGGGGCACAGGACAATTTGTTACCACAAAACACTGTAATTTTGTGGGATTTGATTAGCGTCTTAGCTACAGGGTTTACAGAACGGGAACGAGTTTAGTAGCAGCCCGTTGAAGGGAAATGGAACTCAATAATGTTTCGATTTTCTCAAGCTTCTATGAACTTGTTAAAACGACATTAGACGTACTTTCCGCTCAACGGGGTGCTAGAAACTTGCCCCAGTTCTATAAACCGTGTAGCTAAGACGACTCAATCAACATTCCTTGATTTTGAATGCGATATTTAGTGTTAGCTGTGCTTTTAGGCTAGCGTTCTAATTATTGGATGTCAAGTATTCACTCAAAATAATTTTCTTACCTCCTGACACATCTCACTACTGTTTTCGCCAATTTGATACCGATCGACCTGATACACTTTACCCGATCGCCCGTCCCCACATCAAAAACCCTCTCCCCTTCCCCCGCGAGCCCCTCTCCCTGCGGGCCCATCCCGCTGATCTCCGGCATTTCAACAGTAAATGTAAAAATATGTTGCAAAGTTTGTAATACTGTGTTAAGTTTAGTTACATAAGGTTGAAATTAAACGAGGTTTCTGGTCATGGAAAACAAAGACGCAAAAGTTGGCTTTACTGAGTTTGCTGAAACCTGGAACGGCCGTTTGGCAATGCTGGGCTTCGTTATCGGCCTAGCTACCGAATTCCTCACGGGTCAAGGCATTCTCTCTCAAATCGGTTTGATGTAATCAGCTCTTCTGCACAAAATAGCTGAAATTCAGGCGATCGACCCCATCACAATTGCAAAAGCCCCCCGCTAATAAGTCCTCTTCACTTCACACGGAAGGGGCTTTTGCATTTTTTATTAAAAAATCAAACAAATGGCACAATCAAAAATCTTTTCCGTCTCAATATTTATCGCGAGACTAACTCTAGCAAACTAAGCAATTCCTACCGAATCCAAAATCCTCAATTTAGGAGTCAAAGCAGGAAGCTTCACCAAACCGTCGCGTTTGTGAGTCCGCGCGCTGTTACCTAAAATCATTTCCGACAGATCCGGCATTTCCTGCCTGCAGTGCGAGCAGAACCAATAAACGCGATTGTGGCGAGCGTGGCGGAGCAATTGAGAGGAGCAACAAGGGCAACTATTCATGATATTTTAAACCTTTTTTGAAGATATGGAGCGATAACCCAATCATTAGAGAGATTCACGAATGCCTGCACATCTCAATTCCAGACACTAAAATAAAAAATCTCTTTCAGTCACAGCTTTGAGCGTCGCGCAAGTAGCACTTTTGGAGGCCCAACAGTAACACCACAATCAAAAGCTGAACGCTCCAAGGAGCCCAAGAGAAACCCCAGATAAAACAACCCAGCCCGGCCCAAGCCACAAGAACAAAAATATCTTGAGAGGTTTGCCAGTAAATCCAGACTGCCACCAGAGAAACTATTAGTAGCAAAATATAAGCTGAGGGCATAGTCGTCTTCTCCCAATGTGTCTGCAAACCGTCAGGAGCGATCCCTAACGATCTGCTTAAACTTAAAACTAAAACCTGAAGAACTTATGAAGATAAGCGACCTGTCACAAAAAGTAAAATACTCCTGCCAGTTTATATTTTGCCGAGCAATCATCAGGAATATTGAGTTCATTGTTGAGGTCGAATCCGCTTAAATGAGCGCACTACCAATAGGGAATTAAGCATCGCGTATTGGTATCAATTTCATATCAAATACTGACAGGGTTGAAACGCCTGCCTGCCGGAATCTGGTTTTTTAGTCTTAAGCTGACAGGACGAAAGGCACGGGGCCTAAGTCCTTACACTTATGCTGTGCGATCGACGTGATTCTATCTGAGGCACAATACCAAAGAAACCAAGTTGTTTTAACTCTCTTTGCCTGCAAGACTAATGCTTGAAAAGCTGCACAATTCAATGGGGGCGATCGATCTATTCTTGCTCCCAGCCCAAAGCTTCAGCGACCTGAGCCGCCAAAAACATCGGTTCAAAAGGCTTAGCAATCACGCTCACTACCCCCAAATCCGCGAACATCCGCCTGTCCCCAGCCAGAGCTTTAGCCGTCAATAAAATTACCGGAATGTGCTGCGTAGCATTATTAGCTTGTAACTGTAAAAAAGTAGTAGGCCCGTCTTGGTCGGGCATCATCACGTCCAACAGAATAGCATCAGGCTGTTCGGCAAGAGCCTTAGCAACACCCTCGCGACCAGAACTCGCGGTCAGGACTTCCCAGCCCCCCACCACCTCAAGACTGACTTGAGCCACTTCCCGAATATCTTCCGCATCGTCAATAACCAAGATGCGCTTGGTAGTCAAAATTAACATCTTTTTAGAAAAGAGAACTGATCGCAGACTAGAGGCGAAATGTGAATATTTTGTAAAACAAATTATCTTACCCGATCGGACTTTACAGTAAATTTTCAAAACTGTATAGCAGATGTTGAAAGCTATAGCGGCGAAGCTGACCGGGTAAAAAGAAGGAAGACAGCATTTGCAATCGACCGCAAGGGTTTCAACAATTAAGAACATCCTAACCGTCCGGCGCGGTTGGTGTAAAATCTCCACCCCAAAAAAAGCCGCTTTTCGACCTCAAATCGCGATTTTTGCCCGCAGTCCCCGAACGACATAAACGGCTGAGATTGTTTGTCGGTGATTCGATCCCAGAATCTCCACAAAATCAGTAACTTTGAGTACACCTAAGTAGAAATTAACTTTCACTTGCAAGCCCCTCCCTTAGAACTGGCAGACTTAAGAAAAAAGTGCTGCCCTCCCCCAAAACGCTCTCCACCCACATCCTGCCGCCGTGTTGCTGCACGATACTGCGACAAATAGCCAGCCCCAAACCAGTTCCTCCCTTCTGGCGAGAATCAGAAGCATCAACCTGTTGAAAGCGTTCAAAGACCATCTCCAGCTTGTCTGGCGGAATGCCCCGTCCTTGGTCTTTAACAGCTATCACGATGGACGAGCTCGATACTGGCAACTGCTGATTGGCGGCGACATTCTCAGGAGACAACAAAGACGGGGACGACACGGACTTTTGCCCTGCTTTTTCTACCAAATCCGGAGTGGGGGTCAACTCGGCGCTCACCCAAACCGTAGCCCCTGAGGGAGAAAATTTGATGGCATTGCTAAGCAAATTAGTCAAGGTCTGAATGAGCCGATCGGGAACAGCCCGCAATTGCGCTCCCACAGGCCTCACCGACAGAGTAACTCCCGCCTCCTGAGCCATTCCTTGCATCTCGTCTGCCGCCTGCAGCATCAGCTCAGCGACATTGCAAGTTTGTTTGATGGCAGTGCTGTAATTCGACTCCATCCGCTCTAAATCTAGGATGTCGTTGATCAAGCGCACCAAGCGGTCAGTGTTAGTGACAGCAATCTCCAGCATCCGCTTGGCTTTCTGCGGGTAAGCGTCAAGCAGGCCGCTGTTGAGGAGGCCCAGAGCACCGTGAATCGAGGTCATGGGCGTCCGCAGTTCGTGGCTGACAACAGAGATGAATTCATCTTTCATGCGCTCGACGGCAAGCCGATCGGTGATATCTTTAAAAGTCACCACAGCTCCAATAATTTCGCCTTGTTCTCGCATCGGAGCAACAACGTACTCAACCGGAAAACTGCTGCCGTCTCGCCGCCAAAAAATCTCATCGGTGACGCGCCGAGCCTCTCCGTCTTCCAAGGTCGCTAAAATTTGAGAACTTACCCGGTTCGGCAGCAGTTTGGCCGGGGCTGGCGGTGCGGCGCAGCCTGGGGCAATTTCAGCGCCTGAATTAATTTGTGTTGCAGGTGAGAGTTGCTCGATCGCCTTTGAGGATTCTTCCTGTGAACGGTGTAAGCTTTCATAGAGCGGTCGATCGATCAATTGCTTCGATTCGCAGCCGGCCATTCTCACCGCAGCAGGATTGACAAAAGTTACTTTTCCATATTTGTTCAACCCGCAAATTCCTTCTCCTGCGGAGAACAAAATCATTTCTGTTTGGTGGCGGAGTTGTTCAAAGGCTTTTTCGACTCGCTTGCTGTCGCTGATGTCGCGAGCGATGGTGGAAACGCCCGTTACCGCTCCAGTGGCGTCTTTAATCGGAGAAATCGTCAGGGACACATCTATCTGTTGACCGTCTTTGCGCAAGTGCACGGTTTCGTAATGGTCGATGCTGGCTCCAGCCCTAATATTTTCCAGAATTTGGGGCATTTCCTTGGGGCGTTCGGGTATTGCTAAAATCTCGATCGACTGCCCCTTGATTTCCGCCGCGCAGTAGCCGTAAATTTTCTGTGCTCCTGTGTTCCAGCTCTGAATTGTCCCGGCGAGGGTTTTGCTGATTATACCGTCGTCGGAAGACTCGACAATCGACGCTAAGCGCACGAGTTCGTCTCTAGCTTGCTTGTATTCCGTGATGTCGCGGCCCAAAATCACGATACTTTTGCGTCTGCCGTCGGGGTGAAATACGGGTACTTTAATCACGTCGTAGATTTTCACAGTACCGTTTGAGCGGGGAATCACTTCTTCTCCCCTAGAAAGCTCACCTTTTTCCCACGCTTCTCTATCGCTCACCTCGCACGCCTGTAGGGCCTCCCGGTAAAAACTGCTGAGTTCTCCTAGCTGAAAATCTTTAAGGCCGCGGTAGTCTATTTGTTCTAGCTCGAACACTTCCAATATCGCTTGATTTGCCTCCTGCCACCTGCCTTCGCCATCTTTGAAGCAGACAATATCTGGCATGGCATTCATCAGCAAGTCGAGATAGGAGTTTTCTCGCCGTGCAGCTTCTACCTCCGCCCTCTTGGCTATTTCCCGTTGCAAGTTTTCGTTTGCCGTTTCCAGCGAGTCGATTAACAAACTTTCTGTAAAAGTGCGTTCTTTAATTAATTCCTGAAGTCTGTGGAGTTCTAGCGACAGTCGCCTGCGGGCCAACAAATTCTCTACCCGCAAGTGCAGTTGGGCGGGTTCGGCGGGACTTATTATCAAATCGTCTATTGTGCGTTCGAGTTGTTTGGCCGGCAGTGAAAATGGCCGATCGAAAAGAGCAGGCGTTTGCGATTGGCTAAGGAGCAAGAACGGTAAAAATATCGGCTCGTCAGCAGCTTTTAATCCTTCTACCAGCGGCCCGATGCGATCGAAAGAGGCCTCGTCGAGAATGCACAAGTCAAAAGCGATTTGGGGAAAGGGAAATTCCGAGTTGGGATCTAAAGCGCGATCGAGTACGATCACCTCATGCTCCGTTTTGAGGTGTGCGATCGGAAAATTAGGTTGTTGGTGGCGATCGACCAATAGTAAAATGCGGCTCATTAGTTTGTTAATTTCCCCATGACTAATGATATTATGTCCGGTAAATTAACCATTATACGGTTTATTGTGAGGACATTATTACTCTTTTTTATGATGACTAAAGCCCTCACTACAAACAAATTTTATAGCGCTACATCGACCGGACGCGATCGAAACTATCCAGGCATTAGGCGGCAAAAGTTGAAGCCCCTATTCCAAAAAAAGTGATAATTATTTAATTGTTTGTTCGTTCAAAAAATAACTGATGACTAATGACGGTTGACTGTTGACTAATTCAGCGGGCGGGGGCGGGTTTATATTTATTTGGGTTCGCAGTTCTATGAAAGCTGCTGAAACCCGCCCCTGCAGACAGATGACAGATGACTGATGAATAATGAATTTTTACGGCATTCCGATCGAAATCAAAGTATCTTCTGGCATATAGCTAGAGTAACGATCCCCTTCCGATAAAACCGCAATCAGTCGCAGCGACCAGTCGGGCATAATCTGCAAATCCGCCCAGGGCACTGCTACCTCCAAACATTTATCCAGTCCCACTTGGGCCCGGCCGATCCGGGGCTGCCACTCATCGCCCTCTCCTGCTTCCTGAAACCAAATCGATTTCGTCAGCAAATTAATCTCTAACTGATGGTGGAATCGATAGTTTAGCGGTGCTTCGTCAGGCAAACCCGACAGCGGAATCAGACTGTTGTGCATCGTGCGATCGGGATAAAACCAGAACAAATTTAACTGCTGCGGGCAATCAATTCCCGGCCGCACCCCTGCCTTGAAGTCGGCGCGAATGTAAAAATTCAAGTGGTCAACCCCGTACCAAAGCCGCTGAATTGCCGAACTCCGGTGCATCGTGCCCCTTGCTCCCCCAACTTCAATCCGGCCGGCTTTGTCCCAATCCTGTTCGTTGCCGATACCGTCAATCACCGGGTGAATAAAGCTCAGCGGCAGGTGGTCGCCTTGAACCTGGTGCACCTCTACTTGCCGCCTCACTTCCGGGGGTACGGGCTCGCCTAGAGCTTCGTAAATCGCCGCTACGTGTTCGCGGAATAGCTGGTCGAACATGGCATCTTGGTTCGACGTGTGGCCTTCGCCAAACCACCAGAACCAGTCGGAACCTTCGGCCGCATAAAGCGCTTCCCAAGCTTCTGGGTTGCTTTCTTCTGTGGCCTCTGGATGGTTTGCCAGCATTTGTCTGGCGGGCTCTAACAAGTCCCAAGCGCGATTTTTCGCGGGATCGCCGATCCAAGTTGTGAGGGAACCGTCCACCCAAGAACCGGTGTGCAGTTGGGCTGCGGGAATTGTTTCGGTTGCTGGGAATTTGTCGAGAAATTCCGAGACTGTGACTAATTTGATATCTGGATTGTCGCTGAGAGTTTGATAGAGAGATTCTAAGAACGGTTTGCCGTCTTGGGGATAGAATTCCCAGCAATTTTCGCCGTCTAGGGCGATCGTCACTAACCAGGGATTTTCTAAAGCTGTTTGACCCTCGGACTGTCGGTGTTTGAGAGTTCTGCCGATCGCTTCTAAGTGTCCCACTAAATCTGATGCTGCTTTTTTCGGTTCCATCGAACCGTAGGTAAACCCGATCAAGTCGGACAATCTGTGGTCTCTAAATACTATGGCTAAATCGCCGTCAGGAGTTTCTAAACGGTAAGGGCGATATAAGAATTCTGGTTCGTAGACATTCCCTGTCGCGTCGCGGTTGAAAAAGTGTTTAATTGTCCACCCCAATACTGCTTCGTCCGAGACTATCCATTTAAAGCCTTGTTTGGCAATGTATGGCAAAATTTCCGGGCTGACTGCTTGTTCCGACGGCCACAAACCGCGCGGTTGGCAATCAAATCGCTCTTGATACATTTCCCAGGCTTTTCTCAAGTGTCTGGGAATATCTTCTGCCCACTGAAACCTGTGTTGTGGCAGCGTCATGTTTGGAATGGCTATGCGGCCCCCGTTGGTGTCGGCAAGCAGCGGTAAAATCGGGTGCGTGTAGGGGGTTGTGGAGACTTCCAACTGTCCCTCAGCTTGCATTTTACGGTGCTGGGGAATGATGCGAGCGAGGATTTCTTTTTGTTTTGAGTAGATGTTTTTTCTGTCTGCCAAACTAAAATTTTGTCCTTGTTTCAGCCACCCTGCAATCTCGGGGTCGTCCCAAAACAGCGGGTCAATCCAAGCTAAATTGTGCCACGCCAGCAAGTCGCTAAAATCCTGCTCTTTCCAGTTTGCCAAACACCACTGAATGCCTTTTTCTTGCCGCTGAGTGTAGAGTTGAGCGTAGCGGGGATGCGGCTGAATCAGGGTGTGGTAATTGGCGTCAAAGAAGTGTTCTAAAATGAACTCTTGTTCTGGGAGGGTTAAAATTTCTGCTGACTTTAATGTCACCGTCAAGTAAGGGTCTAATGCTTTGTCTGCGATGCAGTCTTCTATCTGCAAAATCAAGGACGGAACCAGGTTTACAGTTTGATGAAGCTTGGGATATTTTGCCAGCATTAGCACTAAATCCAAGTAGTCTTTGACTCCGTGCAAGCGCACCCAAGGCAGTCGGTATTGAGCCTCTGTGGAGTTAGCTGATACTCTGGATTTGTACAGCGGTTGATGTTGGTGCCAAATGAAGGCTACATAAAGAGGGTGAGACATTGAATTTGGTAATTGATAATTGGTAATTGGTAATTTGTAATTTGTAATTGGTAATTGGTAATTGGTAATTGGTAATTGGTAACAGTCAACAGTCAACTGGTAATTGGTAACAGTCAACTGTCAACTGTTAAACGTCAACTGGTAACAGTCAACTGTCAACCGTCAACTGCCAACTGTCAACTGTCAACTGACTAATTACATTACCTGTTCGACTTCGCTCATTTCTGGGATGGCCTCGCGCAGGCGGCGTTCAATGCCCATTCTCAGGGTCATTGCGGAACTCGGGCAAGAGCCACAAGCTCCTTGCAGCTTCAGCTTTACGACTGCGCCGTCGATTTCTACGAGTTCGACGTTGCCGCCGTCGGACATCAGGTAGGGGCGCATTTCATCGAGAACTGCTTCGACGTTCTCTGTGGTTAGTGCTAGTGTCATATTTCGCCTCTGTGATGATTTATTGCAGTTGATGAAAGTTCGATTTGACTCAAGGGCAGCATTCTCAACCGCGCGGGATTTAAGCAACCGGGTTTCTTGACAAAAGACTTGGACACTCTGGTGAGCTGGCCGCAAGAAACCCGGTTTCTGTAAGGCTGATGCTCGATATGAGTTCTCTCTCTCGTTCGATCGTAGCGTTACTTGCTGCCAAATCAAGTTGATTCTGATAGGTTAACCAAAAAAACCCGTTTTATTTAAGAAATTGGGTTTTCGATCGCGCTACACTACTGCTGGTTCTAGCAGTTTGACGTTGGAGTAGTTGAACTCGGTTGTTGTCAGTTGACCTTTTTCTTTCGATCGAACTACTTGCTTGGTCATGACATAATACTCGCCTATCTTCTCAAAGGTATCTTCAAATTCGAGTTCTCTGATGATTTCGTCTGTTTGGGGGTTGCGGAAAACGGCATCATAGTGAGTCGCCAAAGAACCTTCGGGTGTTTCTAAGCTTTTGTGCGTGTCAATTACGAAAGCCATGCGGCCCATCACCCGGCTGACTTGACAAATTGAGAGACCTCGGATTTTATAGTTAGAACCCATTGAGTCGCCTTGCACCAAGATGTCCACAGCGTCGGTGCTGTCCTTCTCGCCGAGGGTGAAGCTATTTTTGCCGTGAGATTTTTCAAATGTCGAGCGTTTGCGGTGGGTGACAATATCGCGCATTTGGGTGTAGACGCTTTGCTGCACTTCCTCGTCTTCAATGCCGGTGACTTCCACGCTCATGTCGGGTTTGATGGAAACATGACCCGTATATACTTCGTCGCCCTGTTTGAGTTCAATATCGGCACTGTAACCGGGAAAATTGGCATCCCAGGTATAGCGGTGTTCGTAAGCAGCGCGAAACAAATCGCGAGCGTTGGCTTGCTCTGTCATAAATCCCTCTTTCTCTTGACACCAATCTAGTTTAGCTTAACCGCGAGAAGCCCCACATTCACTGCATAGGGGAGTTACCCGCACTCCTGGCGAACACTTTTTGGTGCTGCTGCTGGGCTGGTAATTAGGGCGCAACAAGAATTTACTTTAGGGATGGGTTGCTATAATCTGAAAATCAAGTGACAAAATGGCTGGTTATTGAGATCGCTCGCGATCGCCAGACACCAGTCTTAGTTAAGGGTTATCTTGAAAAAACTTGTGTCCGCTTGTTAGGGGTTGCACCTGTGGCAACTATCAGATTCCCCCATTAATAAAATGCTAGAAACAGTCTACAAACACTTAGAAACGTTGCAGAAACAAGCTAGCGAATTGCCACCGCCGCACCAGGCAATTTTAACAAAAACTCTGGAAAATTTATCAGTTGCTTTACAGGAAATGGCAGCCAGCCGTATGTTTGAAAGCGCGACAAATAAGGCAGCCAAGCTGGTTGAACTAGAAAAAAATAATCGCCTCTTGGAACGCACTGTCGCCCAGCAAGTAGGGCAAATCAGACAGCTACGGGAGCAGTTGGAAAAACAAATCAGCCAGCACCGCAGGGACAATCAAGCATTAACTAAAAGCGAAGCCAGACTGCAAGCTGTGCTGCGCAATTCTTCGGATCTAATTAGCATTCTCGGCTCCGACGGGCGAGTTCGATACCACAGCGGAGCTCTACAGCGAGTTTTGGGTTACAACCCAGAAGAAAGAGTTGGGAAGTTTCACGGCGAGTTAATCCATCCCGACGATTTGCTGGCTTGGCAGGCGTATTTTGGGAAGTTGTTAGAATATCCCGGAATTGCTAGACCGATCGAATATCGGAAACGCCACGCTGACGGTTCTTGGATCTACGTCGAGTCGATAGGTAACAGTTTGGTTGGCGATTCTAGCGTGCAGGGAATTATAATTAATTCGCGGGAAATAGGGGAACGCAAGCAAGCTGAAATCGCCGTCCGGGAGTCGGAACTGCACTACAGAGTTATGTCGCAAATTACTTCGGATTTTGCCTATTCTTTTAAGGGACTGCCAGACGGAAAGTTTGCCTGCGAGTGGGTGACAGAAGCTTTTGAGCGCTGCACCGGTTGCGTTCCTGAAGAATTGGAATCGTTTGGTTGGTGGAACTCCGAACTCGTTCATGCCGATGACAAGGAAATGTTAATTAAACAATTAGAAGGCTGTACTTTCAGCCGCACGGGAGCCAACGAGTACCGCATTATTAATCAAAAAGGCGAGGTGCGCTGGGTGCGGGACTGCTGGCAAGCGGTGTGGGACAAAACTGCTGAACGGGTTGTGCGTTTGTGGGGCGCTTGTCAGGAAATTACCGATCGCAAGCAAGTAGAATTGAAACTGCAACTCGTTAACGAAGTAATGATAGCGCAGATGGCATCGGCTCCGCTGGCCATTAACTGTACCGGCAATAACGGCAGTACCCTTGTCTGGAACCGCGCCGCCGAAAAACTTTTTGGCTGGACTGCAGCTGAGGTTTTAGGGCAACCTTTACCGAATATTCCTGAAGGTCAAAAGCAAGATTTTTACGGGCTGCTGAAGTCGGCGGGTAATGGCAAATGGCAAAACGGTTTGCAAGTATCTTTGTTGAAAAAAGACGGTAGCTCGATCGATGTTTGGCTTTGGACCGCACCCGTGCGAGATGCCGGCGGCGAGACTCTCGGCAGTATCAACATATTTGCTGACCTTTCAGAACGAAAGCGAATACAGGAGGAGTGCCAAAAATTAGCAGCGATGAAAGATATCGATGAACCTTTTTGGGCGCGCTATGTCAGCACTCCAAAAAATCCTAAAAAAAAGGGCGAGCGGTAATTCCATCAAGCAGAAGTTCAAAACATTAAAAGTCCGAAACTACAATCTTTTGCTGGGATATCATTTCCGGTAAAATAACCGTTATATGTTTGTCATTACAGATCCGTCCTCAGAGTTTTATCGGGACGAACCTCGTAATTACAAATTTATCTGATGCGTAGTTCCAGCGCGCATAATATGATAAATACACCCAGATGCTACGTTTAATAGTTAGGATCGTCAATTAAATAATTTCCCTTTTTTCTTGTGGGATGGGCGATCGTAGCCCGTCTATCGGGGACGGGCTACGAGAACCCATCCCACAAGAGTCATGAAAAGTGGATTTTATTTAATTTTCATCCCTTAGTATGCTGTGGTTTATAAAAGCCTAATTATCTAAAAATAATTGAGCGATCGGCAACCGAATTTATTAAGGTAATCTATAGATAAACTGTCAGATTTTCCACGCGGAAGACTTGTCTGCACGTTAAATATTTGACTTTGTGAATGCTCGGCTCGAATCTTTACTGGTTCCCAGATTTCTCCTGGTTTCTGAAAGCTGCTAACTCTCCGTGAGTCTGGCAAGCTTCACTTAACTCAATGTAATCTAAGATATTAGAAATTACCTTTGAAAGGTGGATAGCCGAACGGTGAGCTTCTTGGATAAAATCTCTCTCCTCGATCGGATCGTCAGCTTGATCGTCTATGGTTAGTTGTAGATAGCCGATGATGTGATTTAGGGGAGTGCGCAGCTCGTGGGACGCGCTCAACAAAAATTGCTTTTTGAGCTGGGATAGTCCTTGTACTCGCTGGCTGCGCTCTTGGTAGAGGGTGGCGAGGGCGATCGCGCTTCCTACTTGATCGGCAAGTTCTTGTGCGAATTCGATTTGGCGTTGAGTCCAAGGTCGATGGGTCTTACCCTTCCTCAACGATTTGCCCTCGCACCGATGCAAGCTAATTATGCCGTTAGGTTGCTCTTGATAAGCGGTAGCCAGCACTAGCAGCGACTGCCGCTCAAAAGGGTCATCGGCTGCAAAGGACTCTACTACCACCGGTTCGAGGGTGGCTAGAGCTTGAATGAAATGAGGTTCTGCTGTGAGCGAGATTTCCATTCCCAGCATGGGTAGAAAGGGTTCTTGGCAGTATTCAGCAGCTACTTTGACTTGCAGGCTAGAACTGTGATACGGACAAATGATGCAACGGCTGACGCCTAGTGTTTGTCCCAGACTATTAACTGTTTGCTGCCAAATGGTATCGATATCCAAGGTTCGACGAATCTTTCTGCCAATTTGCAGTAAAAGTTTTTGCGATTGAGCTGATATTTGCTGATTCATAGCAACCCTTTTTCTACTAGATTGGCAAAAGTTTACCACTGGGCCAACAGAGCAGGAATTTACTGAATTTGCCAGCGGCAGGCTGTCCGACTTAGAAATTACGTAATTATACTTAAATGTTGCCATATGCCGTCAAACATTACTAAGTAATTTCGATGTCTTTACAAGATCTTTATCATTCTCACATACAACTCAGAGCGTCCAGTTTTCTTAAAAATCCTTTACATTAGGCGATTAGGAAGCTGAATCAGCGGTATAAGTTGGCATTAAGTTCTTGTAAAGTTGGCGATTTGCAGGGCTTTACCCGAAGGTGTAAGCTCCTAGCGGACAGATCGAGAGAGCTGTTATCCCTAACCCTCGGATTCCCTGGATGCGAATTCAGGCCCGGGCCAGGAAGCGGCGGGGGCGATCGATCTGAGTCCAAAACACTCAAGGAGGGAGCTTGGCGGCGGATAAAGTAAAAATTGATACTGAGTGGGCGATCGAACGAAACAGAAGTCAAGGATACATGAATAGCTGTTTTTTTCTTCTTCCTTAGGATCGCGAATTAAATAATTTACCTGGGGGGGTGACAAAGAGGTTTAGGAGATAGACCGAATAAGGGTTGCAGCCCGTATACCCTGTTGATAAAAGCGAC